>SZPD01000051.1 GCA_030263515.1 Anaerolineae bacterium CFX9
ATCTTCGAACTGCCGTCACCGCCGCCGTATCTGAACTGGGGCGTCTATCCTGTCTGGCGCAGCTATACCAACGCGCTGACTGTCAACGGGCGGGTGCTCGTCCCGACGTTCGGCATTGCGATGGATCAGCAGGCGCTGGACGTTTATCGGCGGGCGATGCCTGACTATGAGGTGATCGGCATTCCCTGCCGATACGCCGCGAACGGCGGCGGCGCGGTTCACTGCCTGACGAAAGAGATCCCCGCCGGTCTCTGAGCAGCGGCTCAGGGAAGCATGCCGTAATAGGCTTCCATCACCTGCCGCGCGATCGGCGCAGCGACGGCGGAACCTTCGCCCGCCGTTTCGACCATCACGGCGACGGCGATTTCCGGGTTGACGCGCGGCGCATAGGCGGCGAACCAGGCGTGCGGCAGTGTTCCAGTGGGGCCGGTCTGCGCAGTGCCCGTCTTGCCACACACGCCGATCGATTGCAGCGGTGAATTGCGGAAGACGAACTCAGCCGTTCCGAATGAAGCCGTCGTCACGGCGCACAGCCCGCTCTGGATCGTGTCGATCACTTCAGGGCGCAGCCCGGTTTCGGTTGCCAGCGGCTGATAGGCAGGGGTGATCTCATCGCCGATCAGCCCGCTCTGCTGCACCAGGTACGGACGGTAGAGTGTGCCGCCGTTGGCGATCGCCCCGAACCAGCGCGCCACCTGAAGCGGCGTCACCTGCACATAGCCCTGCCCAATGGCCATGTTGACCTCTTCGCTGAAGGGCATCTCATAGCCGAACGAGGCGCGGAACCACTGCGGCGTGGGGATGAAACCGGGCAGTTCCGGCAGATCGAGCAGACCGGTTGGCACGCCGAATCCGAGCCGCTCGGCATAGTCCGGCAGCAGATCCGGATCGGCCATATACAGGTTGTAGCCGACCTCATAGTAGTAGGGATTGCACGATTGTGTGAGTGAACCCGCCAGTGTCAGCATTCCGTGACCGCTGTTCCAGTCGTAGCGGGTGATATCGCGGTTCCAGATGCCCGTGCACATATAACGCTGATCGAGCGCGTAGACGCCGGAGTCTGCCGCGGCGGCCGCGCTGATCGTCTTCATCACCGAGCCGAGCGTGTAAATCCCCTGTGTTGGTCGGTTGACTTCCGGGTTGCGCGGATCGCGAGCGTATTCCTGAATCTGGAGCAGCGCATCTGCCCGTCCCATGGGCGGGAAGGCGGTGAAGACGTTGTTGTCGAACGTCGGATAGCTGACCATTGCCAGGATGGCGCCGGTGTTGACATCCATCACCACCACCGATGCGCCGGGCGAAACGGCTCCCCAGCCGTCCTTTGCCTGGGTGAAGGCATCGGCAACGATCTGCTGGACGGCACGCTGAAAATCAGAGTCGATCGTCAGCCACAGGCTCTGACCGGGCACTGCCGGGCTGCTGGCGAGTTCGCGCAGCACCACGCCGGACGGATTGACGATCACCAGCCGCGTGGAGGGTGTCCCGCGCAGCGTGGCATCCCATGTGCGCTCGACGCCGCTGCGCCCAATGATCGAGTCCGCGCCGAAGCCGGCGCTGCGCAGCCCCTCGATCTCCGCTTCATCCGGGAAGCCGACATAGCCGACGATGTGCGGCATGACCGTGCCATCAGGGTAGCGGCGCGCCGGGCGGGCGTTGAACGTCGCCCCGCAGAACTGCTCCAGCGCGAGATGGGTTTCCACGTATGCCTGCGCCTCGATCGTACCGATCTCGACCAGTTCTGAAGCCGGGCGCGCTTCCCAGCGCGTCTGGATATCGCTGACCGGCTGCGAGAGCGCCGCCGAGAGGGTGTTCAGGCAGTCGGGGTAGTTCGCCGCGCTCTGGCGCACCACGTTGACGCTGACGACCCGTCCATTCTGGTCAGCCAGCACATCGCCATCGCGGTCGTAGATGTTGGCACGGTTTGGAGCCGAGCGCTGAAGCTGAAGCCGCCCGCCGCGAGACAGTTCCGGGAAGAGATCGGCGGGTGTCCATGCGACGCGCCAATCCTGCACGCGCTCATCAACGACCATCTGGAGCGTGCGCGCATCGTCGCCAAACGCGCCCATCGTGGTCTGGAAGGTGACGTTGTAGGTCAGGATGGCGATCTCATCCTGCTGCCGGTAAATGCCGGTCGGCTCGACGAGCAGATCGGTCAGCCCCATCGTCTGGCGCGCATCCGCATACAGATTGATGAAGTTATCGCGCGGGGTCGTTTCCTGGCTGGCATACGTGATCAGATCGTACATCCACTCGTAATTGCCATCATCCCAGTTCTGAAGGAACTCGCGCGCGATACGCTCGGCGCTTTCCAGCGGATAGCGCGAGGGCAGTGACATCAGTGTGGGGATGGGCTGCTGCGAAGCCGATCGCGCCGGGGCACAGGCGACGGCGAGCAGAGCAAGGCACACTAGGAACAGCAGGCGCAGACGGGACATGAGGGGACTCGATAAACGACGAATGAAAACTGCTGACCATCATTATAGCGTGTTCTGCGCAACCTGAGCGCTGACCTCCTCAACGATGGATGAATCCCCGCGTCATGACGCTCGCCATGCGGTATACTGTTCGGTATGCGACAGGAACGTGACCATTTGCGATGGAGGAACGACACATGACACAGATCACCCCCGCAAGTCCACATGCCCATTTGCTCGACAGCCTGAGCGCCAATGAGTTTGCTGTTGAGATTGACGGTCAGCGAGCGCCCGGCATTCTGTCCGTATCCGGGCTGGTGTCGTTCAAGCTGGACATCAAGCCTGCGCTGACCAAGCTGGTGCGCGAACCGTTCAAAATCGGCAAGCTGGTGCAGCGGGACGCCAATCTGCCCTTCAACCAGTGGATCCGCGAGACAGTTTCTGCCAGGGAAGACATCGTTCGCCCCCTGCGCCAGCTCGCCATCATCGCGCTTGACGATGGCACGGAGACGCGCCGCTGGATCGTCCGCAACTGCTGGATCGCCGAGATCGCCTATTCAGATTTCGATACGGGCAGCAGCACACTCGTTTCAGAGACGCTCACGATCCACTACGATGAGATCGACGAAGTCTGGTCGTGGTCGGAGAGCTAGCTGATCGCGGGCTGTCATCATCGCGCTGTTTTCCCGGCAGGCTTGTCCACCGGGAAATTTTTTGTCTCTGTCAGGCTGGCTTTTGCGCTTAGCCGCCTGAAGCAAACGGCACGGGCGGGCGCGGCGTATCTTCTGCGGGCGTGAAATCGTGGAAGATGTGGTAGATGCCGATCTCGGTGCGCTCGAAACGCACGCCGGATGCTTCGAACCATGCGATCAGATCGGCTTCGATCTCCGGAACGCCGGCGGTGACGTAAGCGACGCGCTCAGCCGCATCCGCAGCGGCGCGATAGGGGAGGTAGCGTTCATAGAACGGCGTCCAGACTCGATCCGGTTTTGGGGGCAGCGCCGCGCTGAGCTGAATGTTTTCTCCGCTCAGAAAAGCAGTTCGGAAGCTGATCCAATAGGTGGTGTAACCGCGTGTCAGGTCGCTGCTCTCCAGAAAATCGATCAGCGCGTCATCATCGCTGTTGGGCAGGTGCTCGTTCAGGTTGAACTGCGTCGTCAGTCCCGGCGGCTGTGCCGCGCTGATGGCGACTGTTATCCCCTGATACATCAGCACTGCGCCGGCGAGTGCCGCCGCCAGCCAGCGCCGCCGCACCGCCGCCGCCAGCACACCCAGCGCCGCGCTGAAGGGCAGCGTCAGCGGCAGGAAGTAACGCCCGGTCGGGTCAGCGCTGAACCGCGAGACCAGAAAGATCAGTGTGAAGCTGATCAGCATTCCCCAGAACAGGAATTTGCCGGTGGCGTCCAGCAGCCGCGTTCGCGCCAGCGTGATCAGCGCCAGCAGCCAGATGGCAGCGATCACCAGCGCGGCGGGCGGCAGCAGGATTTCTGGCGACCATGGCGCGCGCGCGCCGATCAGCGTCGGCAGCCCGAAAGCGGCGAAACCGATCACGCGCTCGATCAGCGAGAGCGAACTGGCTCCGATGCCTGCAAACGGCGTCCCTTCTGTCGAGCCGAGCAGAAATGCCAGCCCGGCGAAATCGTTCTCCAGGTTGAACGCGATCCACGGTCCCGCGCCAATCATAAATCCCAGCCCAGCCAGCCCGAAGCCGACTGCTGTTGCGCGCCGGTCGAGCCTGCGCTGTGCGGCCCGCAAGATTACGAGCAAAACGACAGGCAGCGCATAGATCACGATCAGGGCGTTCGTCCACCAGCCCAGCCCCGCGCACACGCCGATCAGCAGCCAGTGTCGCAGACCGCCGCCCCCGCGTGCCAGCGTGATGCCCGTCAGGATGATGCCGCCCCCAAGCAGCAGGGTCTCGTTGTAGCCCCCCAGCGTGGCAGTGGTGTAGAGCGTCGTCATGATCGGCGGGATCGCCATCACCAGCCCGGCGGTGAAGGCGGCGGTAACGTGAGAGGTCAGCCGCCAGACGATGATGAATGTCACGGCGACCACGCCCAGATACAGCGCAGACTGCACCAGCCGGATCGTCAGGACGCTTTCACCGAGCAGCCCAAAGCCGAGCGCGATCAGCCACGCATCGAGACTGCCCATGTACGCCTGACCATAGAAGAAGACAGGGCGTGCGCCGGTCAGGATGTGGCGTGCCATCAGCCCGACGACGGCTTCATCGCTGTGGAATGACACACTGCCGGATGCGAGGATCAGCAGGCGAGCCACCAGCGCAGCAGCCAGCGCGATCAAAAGCGCCGTCAGCGGGAAATTCCGCGTCATATTCACGCCGCCGCCGCGATCGAATCGAGCACGCGCTGAATGACTCCACGCACGGCGTCCGCCTGATCTGCTTCCATGAGCCATAGGGTGTAGATAGTTGTGCCGTCGCGTTCGACAGTCTGGCGCTCGGTGATGGTTTCGCCCGTGCAGCCGGGCGGCTGAGGGGCAGGAGCTTCTGTCTCGCTCAGCAGGATCAGCGTGCAGTCATCAGGCGCGGCGAAGATCACGCTGAGATTATCGGTCGCCGCCCCGCTGATCACGCGCCAGCCGTCAGGATACTGCGCCTGCCAGCGTTCGTTACGATACCATCCGTCTGCCACTGTGAAGGCAGGGCCGGGCGTTGCGCTCAGTCCCGGAGCGACTTCTACCGAGGCGCACGCCGCCGCCAGCAGCAGACAGATCACGGCAGGCAGGAATCGCTTCATGGGGCGCGATTCGGGGCGTCAGGGTTTTCTGCCATATTCCGCGTTGCCGGGTCGCCGCACCATGCCCAGCCTGCCCAGCGCACGACTTTCCACGCGCCGCTGGAGTCCTGTTCGACGCGGGCATAGGTGCATACCCCGCTGCTGCCCTGGTCCTGCGCGTAATACGAGATCACATCCACATCCCATGCAGCGGCGTCTGGCGCGGCGCGGCGGAAGACCCCGCTGGCGAAGTCTCCCCATGAATCCGGCGTGTATGCTTCGACGCAGGCGCTCACGCTGCCATCTGGGCAGTTCTCCGTGACCCATGCCTGAAGTTCCGGGCTGAGCAGCGCCATCGCCGCTGCATCATCGCCGCTGCCCGCCGCGTTGACGAAGCTGACAGCCGCGTCGAAGGCGGGGTTTGTCTGCTGGGGGATCAGCGCGGCAGTCACGATCACAACCACCAGTATACCGAGGATGATCCCGGTGATGAACAGGGGAAGCCGTTTATTCATATGAGGCAGCCTGCCTTCAGTATGCGTTCGTTCATGCGGCGCATTATAGCCAATCAGGCTGAAGGCGGGCTATGCCCAGCGCCGGCGAAAGCGTTCGGCGGCATTCTTCGTCAGCGGAACGCCATGCCCGAAGCAGATCGCCGCTGGAGACAGCGCCGCCAGCTTCCGCAGCGAGGCTTTTGCCTGCTCAAAGTCATGCTGAACGATCGAATGACCGAGACCCAGAAGGTTGACGCACGCATCAGCAGCAAAGAGCAGACCGCCATCGCGCTCCAGCAGCAGGGCGATGTGTCCGGGGGTGTGCCCCGGCGTGTGAATCACGCGCAAGCCGCCGCCGAAAGGCAGCCTGTCTCCATCCTCGATCAGGTGATCGACCGGCGCAGGATCGATCGTTTGCGGCTGCTGACCGGAAAAGAGCCGCGTGAGCAGGCGGTAGAGAGGCGCTGGCGTTGGGGTGAACGTGGGCAGCGGCGCATCGCCGCGAATGCTCGGCGCTTCCAGTGGATGGGCATAAACCGGCGCGTCAATCTGCCGGCGCAGCGCCGCCAGGCTCCCCGCGTGATCGGCATGAGCATGCGTGATCACGATCTGCGCGATTGACTTGCCCAGATGGCGGGCAGCTTCCAGGATGACGGAATCAATGCTCGCATAGCCGGTATCGATCAGCGTCAGGCGGTCATCATCCTCGATCAGATAGAGGTTGACGATGCTGCTTTTCACACGATAGACGCCGGGGAAGATCAGGCTAGGTTGTGCGGGCATATCATCACCTCTCCATGATTTTTACGTATCTCTGGCAGCGCGCAGCGCGTCGCGCAGGGCGAGCGCCTCGCGCACCGGCTGGATTTTTGCCGCGCCGTGGCGTCCGGGCATATTGAGCAGCTCGATACTGATCGCCCCGCTGTATCCGGCGTCCCTGAGATCGACGATCACCTGGCGCAGGTCGATGCTGCCTTTGTCATGCGGAACCTGCAGCTTGCCGCGCGCTGCCTGCCGGATCTGCACATGGCGCGTGTGCGGCAGCAGCGCCAGCACATCTTCACGCGCGATATTCTGGCAGGCGAACTCGGCAAGATCGAGCGTCAGCCTCAGCCCCGGCACGGCGTCGAGCAGCGCCCGCGCGGCGGCAGGCGTCGGCGCGATGCTGTCCATGTGCGGCTCGATGCTCAGCGGGATGCCGGATGCGCGGGCTGCGTCATACATCGTTCGCAGGGCGTCGGCGGCCTGCGCAAATGCCTGCGCGCGCGCTTCAGCATCGGTGTGCGCTGGCGCGATCCCCGGCGAAACGGTGATCCCCGGCGCATTCAGCTCGACGGCGAACGGGATCAGCCGGGTGAACAGCTCGATCTCACGGCTGCGGCGCTCGGCATCTTCCGGCGTGGCGCTGAGCGAGATGCGCGGCAGCATGAAGTACAGATCAGACAGGCTGAGGTTGTAAAGCGTCAGATCGTCGCGGATTTCGGCGGCGCGCTTGCGCGGGCTGGCGGCCGCGTTGAGGGCGTTGAGCGCCGTTCCACTGCCGATATCGACGTGCCGGAAGCCCAGCCGCGCGATCGTGCCAAGCGCTTCTGGCAGCAGCAGGTCGCTAAATGTCCACGTATGACAGGCGAATGCGATCATCGGCGCTTTCGTATTGTTGCGAGAACACTCTTTGGTGCGAGTATAATACACCCTGATCGCATACCAGAAGGTGTTCAACTCTAGAAGGGGGAGAGGCGCAGCCGCGCCGCTGACGGATTATGACCTCACAAGAAAGTCTGCAGGAACTTCGCGCCCAGATCGATACGATCAATATGCAACTGCTCGATCTGCTGAGCAAGCGCGGCGCGGTCGTATCGGAAATCGGCAAGGTGCTCACCCAGATGGGTTCTCAGCATTACGACCCGGCCCGCGAAGCCGAAATGCTGACAGCCCTCGAAATGGCGAACAAAGGTCCTTTCAGCAACGAGACGATCAAGGCGCTCTTTCGCGAGATCTTCCGCGCATCGCTGGCGCTGGAGGAGCAGCAGGCGCGCCAGAAGATTCGTGTGCAGCGCAAATCTGCTGATGAGCGCACGGTGATCTCGCTGCCCAATGGGGCCGTGATCGGCGATGGCGGCTTTCAGCTCGTCGCAGGGCCCTGCGCGGTCGAGAGCTTCGAGCAGATGGATGAGACGGCGGCGGCGCTGGCGGCGCGCGGCGTGCGCATCATCCGCGGCATGGCCTACAAGCCGCGCACTTCTCCCTACGAATTTCAGGGGCTGGGCGAAGATGGACTGAAGATCGCCCGTCAGGTCGCCGATAAATACGGCATGGTCGTCACCAGCGAGATCATGGACAAGAGCCAGATCGATATGTTCCTCGATTATGTCGATATCTTCTGGGTGGGCGCGCGCAACATGCAGAATACCTTCCTGCTGCGCGGGCTGGGGCGGATCAACCGCCCTGTCATCCTCAAGCGTGGGCTGGCGGCGACGCTGGAAGAATTTCTGTATGCGGCGGAATACATCGTGTCCAGCGGCAACCCGAACGTGATCCTGATCGAGCGCGGCATCCGCACCTTTGAGAAGTGGACGCGCAATACACTTGATATCGGCGGTGTGGCGGTGCTGAAAGCAGAGTCTCATCTGCCTGTGATCGTCGATATCTCGCACTCGGCGGGGCGGCGTGATATCGCCAAACCGCTGGCGCGCGTCGCCAAAGCCAGCGGGGCGGACGGGCTGATGGTTGAGGTGCATCCGAACCCGCCGGTCGCCATGAGCGACGCCAAGCAGCAGCTTTACATTCACGAGTTCAACGCGCTGATGGATGATCTCGCCGAGATGGCCTAAAAAGGGCGCGCTGCAAACCCCGGCGCTGATCAGCCGTCGATGATTGTGCGAAAACGGGCAGGCTGCCGAGTCTGCCCGTTTTTTTTGAGGAAAATTAAGCGATTCTTATCTTCTACTTCACGGCTCGTCAGAATCAGGGCGTATGGTAAATACACCTCGTTCAGCTTGAAGAAACAGGGTGCGACCTATGCCGATCGAACTCTACTGGGATGATGACGCGCGCACGACGATGCTGTGTGAGGTTCAGGGGCGCTGGACGTGGGATGAGATGTGGGATGTTCTGCATAAGATCAAGAAGGTGACGGACGCGGCTGATCACGAGATCGCCGCCATCGTTCACGTCATCGATGGGCTGAATATCCCCGGCGGCACGATCTTCACCAGAGAGGCGTTCGATCATGCCCGCCGCATCCTCAGGATGGGCGAAGGCGGCACAGGCCCGATCATCGTCGTCGGGGTCAGCCCGCTCATCCGCACGATTTACAACACATTTCTGCCGATGGACAGGAAAACGATCGGCGCGATTCGCTTTGCCGATTCAGTCGATGATGCCCGCGCCCTGCTGACGCAGCGCCGGCAGACGCGCACGTCCTACGCCTGAGTTTCAGCGAGAAATAACGCCAGGTCTGTTCGCGCTTCAGCATACATGGCGGCTTCCACCGCCGCCAGCGCAGAACGGGGAATCGGGGTCCACAACTCCGCTTCCAGCCGCTCATGCGAGTCGAGCAGCTCACGCAGGGCATCCACCGGCAGGGCGACGCGCGGCGCGATGATCGCCAGTGTCTCGCTCTGCCCGCCGTCCGCGATCTGGCGGTTGATCAGCGCTCCCCAGCCCGATAACGCCTCATCTTCCATGAAGGGCAGCCAGTGATCCGGCGCTGCTTTTCCCAAATGATGTGGGATACCGGGGTCGATGTTGGGATAATCCCGTTCATCCATCGTCACCAGCAGCACGTTCAGCATCAGGAAACGCTGGCGGCGCGATCCCCATTCCTGCATGACGAAACGCGGATGCACCATCTGTTTCTGCCAGATTTCATCCATGGCCAGATGCGCAACATACCCCGCCAGAAAAGCGCGGTGATCGGCGCTGGTGGGCTTCAGCAGCGCCGGAAAGCGCCGCAGCATGACGCGCCACGGATGATCTTCCATCGGGCGATCATATGTGTAGAAATGCGTGTCCTCACGCCGCAGCGCGCACATGAAATGACCATCTGCCGCTACCGTGCCCAGATAGTAGGCGGGCAGGTGATCGGCGATCAGCGCGCGGGCAGAGGCAGGGATGTCCTCATCGCTCAGCAGCCGCTGAGCATAAACCAGATGCGTGAAAGGGGTTGGCATGGCGGATCAACGCGGGCTGGGTTCCAGGCAGGAAGGCAGGTTGCTGACGTTGCGTTCCCAGTCGCGCCCATAGAAAGCCAGGTATTCACTGACGTGTGACTCCCAGTAGGCGTTATCATGCCCGCCGGTCGGGTTGATGACGTACTGATGAGGCACGCCGCGCGAACTGAGCCGGCTGGAGAACAATTCCAGGTAACGCCCGGCGGGATCGCTGGTGGCATTGTCGATATACATGCGCAGATTCGCCTCGCGCAGGAACCCGGCATTGAGCGCCAGCTCCAGCGGGTTGCGCGATGCAGGCGCATTATCCGGGTCAAACGATGCGCTGTGCCCGCCGACGATGCCGAACAAATCAGGGTACTGCATGGCGATGCTGAATGCCCAGAACCCCCCGCGCGAAATTCCGGCGATGGCGCGGTGATCGCGATTCTCGATCGTGCAGAAGCCTCGCTCGATCGTCGGCAGCATCTCTTCCAGAATGACGGTCTGATATGAGGGATTCGGCGGGAAGGTATTCTCCGCGCCGATCGCGCCGAAATAGGTCTGCACCAGGATCATCGGACCCAGGGTTCCGGCGCGCATCGCTGATTCCAGCGCGCGCTGCACGCCAATATCCGACCACTGCATTTCGGTATAGCGCAGCCCGTGCAGCAGATAGACGACGGGGTAGCGTTTCTGCGTTTGCAGATAGCAGGGGGGGATGTATACCCGGTAACGCAGATTCTCGCCCGCCACTTCACTGCGGAAATCATCGAACGGGATGTACTGACCGGACTCTTCATCACAGGGGAACGGCGTCGGGCTGGGGCTGGCTTCCGGGGTGGGCGATGGAACGGGCGTATCCGTCGGTCGCGGTGTTTCCGTCGGCAGCGGTGTTGAGGTATTCGCCGGCGTGACGATGATGATCTGCGGCGTCGGCGTCGGCACAGGGGACAGGGGATCGCAGGCGATCAGCAGCAGCGCGATCACGGCAGCCAGCAGGGCGAGCGTGAGAGTCAGGGCGTGTTGTTTCATACGCGCGATTATATCTCTGAACCCGCAACTGGCGATAGGTGCGCGGTCATTCTCGCAGCAGCACATCCGCGATTTCCGCGGGTGCGCAGTCCGCTGAGTCGAGAGGGCAGATCGGCGCGATCTCAGGATACGTATACCAGCCGGCACGGATCGTATAGATGCCGGTGATAATTTCGTCCGGCCGCGGCAGCGTGACCTGTTCGACGCGGCTTTCGCCCGCCGTAATTTCGCCCAGCGTGGTATCGTTCTGCGCAGCAAGCTGCCCGTTCGGATCGATCAGATGCACATAGCGGATGTCTGTCTCGCTGACGGGTGCGTCGAACGACCACGCCAGCCGGATGATGAGATTGCCGTCATCGTCAGCGCCGGTTCCTGCCTGCTCAAGCGTGATTCCGCGCTGGTAAGCGATCGGTGTGCTGTCCTCAACTTCGGCGATGAAGGAACCGGTCACCGTTTCCAGCGCGATCGTCCGGCACGTCAGCGACTCATCCTGAACGACCGGGCAGGGAGGATCAAGCGCCAGTGTCAGCGTGTGATAGCTGCCCGCGCGCACAGGCACAGGCTGGCTGATGGTGAGCGCGTCCGTGACCGTCCAGCGGCTGATCACCCTTCCATCGAGCAGCAGGACGGCGCTGCGTTCGCCGCTGGTGGCGCGTAGCTGCGCGTCGATCAGCCACCAGCCGGTATTCGGGCTGAAGGCATAGGCAGTGGCGGGCAGTGTCTGCGTCCGGAATACGGGCGGCTGTGGAGGCAGCGGCTCGGCGCTGGCATCCGGCGTTTCAAACAGTGCGTAACTGCTGTCTGTGTAGATCGGGTCTCCAAGCTGCTGGCGAGCGCGGGCTTCCAGTGTGCCATTGCTGTCATAGGCGCGGTGAACCAGCACAATATCTGCGCCGGCGGCATACAGCAGCGCCGGATCGAGTGTGTCCTGAAGCAGGGTGAGCAGCGCCGGGTTGACGGGTGTACTCCGCGTGACCTGCCCGGCGATCAGCGGCTGTTCGTGCGCTGTTTGCAGGTATAAGCCCAGCTTGGCGGCGATCAGGTTGTCCCACGGCACATCGAAGACGGCGCGAATGTCCATGCGTTCACGCAGTCCGCGGATGGCTTCCGGGATGGCGGCGCTGAAGGTCGGCAGTGGAAAGAATACCTGATATTCGAAGGCGATGCCGAGCATGAGCGCCGCGCTCAGGATCAGCCGGGCAGTCCGGGCGCGCAGCCGCCGCAGGGCGATCCATACGCCGAAACCCGCCAGCGCAGCCGCCGCCAGCGCCAGCGTGAAAAGGAACCGCCCCGGCGTTCGGGCGATACTGAATCCCGGCAGATCGGCGATCAGCGCGTAGGGCAGCGGAATGTAGCTGCGATACCCGCCGGACTCGATCATCACCGGCTGATCGAAGACCTTGAGCAGCTCGCCAAGCGCCAGCACCCAGGCGATCACCGCCAGCGCCAGCCAGAGGCGCGCCGTGCGCAGTTTCCAGACCGCCAGCGCGCTCAGCGCCAGCACGATCACGCCGTAGTAGGCGGCTCCCTCGTCCAGATTGGCTCCCAGCACGCGGCGCGGGTAATCCCACGACTCGAACAGCGGATGCCTGAATGACGGCGTGACGATGCTCAGCAGATCAGCGCTGTAGCGCACCGAGCCGCCCTCGTCGGCATAGGCAGACGTGCCGAACGCTTCGCGCAGGACGGGCAGCAGAAAGATTGCCAGCGCCAGCGCGCCAGCACCGCTGACCGCGATCAGCCGGAGCGCGCCGCGCCAGTCGCGCCGCCACAGCGTATGGAGGACGAGGACGGCAGTCAGCGGCAGGAGCACGTAGATCGCCTGAAGCGAATGCCCGAAAGCGCTGATCATGAACATCAGCACACCGAGCGCGAACCACCCTGCCAGATCGCGCCGCGAGTCCGCCCGCTTCAGGCGCAGCAGGCAGATGATATACAGCGGCACGCCCCACTGCACCATCAGCCCGGCATGACCAGCGCCCAGATGCCCCTGCATCGTCGGATAAAGCATGAAAACCAGCCCGGCGATCAACGCTGCCAGATCGCGTGTGGAGGATGAGGGCGTCGCCTGGGCAGAGCCGCCCGCTTCATGGATGAGCAGGCGCGCCAGCGCGAACATCGCCCAGCCGTTGAGCGCCATTGAGAACAGGATCGCCAGGTTGGCGGCGGCAGGCAGCGGCAGGACGAGCGCCAGCAGCCATGCCGGGTAGAACTGAAGCGGATGTGCCCAGAGCGTGACTCCCTCGATGCCATTCGGATAGCCGAGCATCGTCTGGTAGAACAGAGGCTGCCCCGTGCGCAGGGCGTAGCCGAACCACCAAATATGATGCGCCATTTCGCCGCCATCGCCATGCACGAAGCCCGTCAGCACATCGCCGATCTGCGTGATCAGCGGGAAAGTGACGATGATGGCCACGAGAAGATAGAAGGCAAGGGCGAGCAGGTGTCGGATGAAGGGACGGTTGAGAGTCATCATGTCGGTTATTCTATCATGGGCGCATAGTCTGCCAGGGCAAGATCGGCGATCATCAGCGGGGCGCAGGCAAGCCGCGCGTCAGCCAGAGACGGGCATGCCGGTTCAGCGCTGATCGTCAGCCAGTGCGCCCCGGCAGTCTCGAATACGATGGGCAGGCGCAGCCCGACGCCGTCGCGCGCGGTGAACTCCAGCAGAACTTCCCCGTTCAGCGCGATCGTGCCGCGCCGTCCGTCCGAACGCATGCTGCCTGTCAGGATGGCTGTGCCCGGTTCTGGCGCGTATGCGGCGATCCCGATGGAATCGATGACTGCGCTTTCGCCCGTCACCACAAAGGCAAAGGCAGGCGGTTGAGCGGCTGTGGGCACTTCAAACACCAGATAATCGGCATCTTCACCAAGCGGGCTGCCGAGCATTGCCCGCGCCCGCGCTTCCAGCACACCTTCTGCATCTGCCCACTGGCGGTGCAGCACGACCACATCGACGCTGAAGACATCCAGCAGCGCCGGATCGAGCGTGCCTTGCAGCAGCCAGCCGACGGCCGGGTTGAGCGGCGTCTGCCGGGCAATGTGCCCGCCGATCAGCGGCTGCTGGTGTGCTGTTTGCAGAAACATGGCGTATTTATCCGTCAGGGGGTGATTCCACGGCACATCGAAGACAGCGCGAATGTCCGTGCGCTCACGCAGGGCGATGATGGCCGCAGGGACGGATGCCGGCGTCATCGGGAAATCCCAGAACCAGCGCACATCCAGCGCGATCAGCCCGATCAGCGCGGCGGCGATCAGCCAGTGTCCACGCTGCAATCGCCGCAGGATGATCCCCGCCCCCCAACCAGCGAGGATGGACAGCGCCAGCCCTGCCGTCAGGCTGAAGCGGGCTGGTGTGCGCGTGCTGCTGATCACGGGCAGGGCGTCGAACAGGGCGTAGGGCAGAGGGATGAGCGTGCTGAAGCCGTCCAGCGTGAGTATCACCGGCTGATCTGTCAGCCTGAGAAAGCTGCCCAGCGAGAGCGCCCATGCAGCGGCCGCCAGGATGAGCCATGATCGGGCGGCACGCTCCCTGAAGACAGCGATCAGCGCCAGCAGTCCGCTGAACAGCCCGATGTAGGCCGCGCCTTCAAAAGGGTCAATGCCGAGGATGGCGCGGTTGAAGCTCAGGCTGGCATAAAGCGGGTGATAGAACGACGGCGCGATCACGGCAGGCGCTGCGGCGCTGATATGCGCCGCGCCGCGCTCGACCACGGCATCGCCGCTGAAAACGTAGGGCAGGATGAAGATCAGGCTGAGGCAGACTCCTAATCCGAGGGCTGCCAGCGTTCGCCTCAGCGCCTGCCACCGCCGCTGAAGCAGCAGCAGGATGAGAATGTACAGGCAGATCGGCATCGTCACATAGACCAGCGTCGTCAGACTGCCCCACAGCGAGGCGCAGAAGGCGATCGCCGTCAGCGCCAGCAGACGGCGATGGCGCGTTTCGGCATCTGCGAGCCGGAGCAGGCCGAGGATCAGCAGAGGAACCGGGAACAGGGCGATCACGCCAAGATGCCCTGCGCCGATCTGTCCCTGTACAGCAGGCAGCATGAGGAAAAATGCGCCGCCCACCCATGCGGCGGCGCGGGTTCCGGGCGCGCGCCTGAGCAGGGCGCGAAGAAGCGCATACATGCTCATCCCGTTGAGCGTCAGAAACAGCAGGATGGTGATCCCCAGCGCGGCAGACACCGGCAGGAACCGGGCGAGAACCCATGCCGGAAATGACTGGAACGGAATACTCCACAGGTACGCCGCGTCCAGTCCATGCGGGAACAGCAGCAGCGCCTGATAGAACGGCGACTCTCCACGGCGGAGCGCCTCTCCGATCCACCAGATCAGATTGGCATATTCGGCGCTGTCTCCAAAAGGATGACCCGGCAGATGCGCTGCCATCTGCGCCGCCAGCGGATGGGTGATCATCACCGCCAGCAGCGCATAGCTCGCCGCGATCAGCGTGTTAGGCAGCAGGGGATTTGCGGTTGGCAGGCGTCTGGCGATCAACAGCGCTCATCTCTGATTCGGGATCCTGAAGGTATTCTAGCGAACGGCTCGTCACGGAGACAGGGTGTTCGCACATACAGGACATATACGCCCTGTGTATTTTCGCTGATGCGCTTGATAAAAATTCGGAAGTTGTCTAGACTACCCATATGACACAGACGATCGCCAAAGACCGCTTCGGGCGGATCATCAACTACCTGCGCATCTCGCTCACAGACAAGTGCAATCTGCGCTGCGTCTACTGCATGCCGGAAGATATGGTCTTCCGCCCCAGTGATGAGCTGCTTCAGGATGACGAGCTGAAGATGCTGGTGCGTGTCTTTGCGTCGCTGGGTTTCCACAAATTCCGCCTGACGGGCGGCGAGCCGACCATCCGCCAGAACATCGTCGATATCGTCGGCTATATCGCCCGCACACCCGGCGTGACTTCTCTCTCGATGACGACCAACGGCGTCCTGCTGGAGGAACTGGCACAGCCGCTCAGGGATGCGGGTTTGCAGCGCATCAATGTCAGTATCGACACCCTCGATCCGGCGCGTTTCAAACGAATCACGCGCTGGGGATCGCTGGAAAAAATCTGGGCGGGCATTGCAGCCGCCGAACGTGCCGGGCTGACGCCGATCAAGCTGAATGCGGTGGTCGTGCGCGGCTTCAACGATCAGGACGTGACCGAACTTGCCCGGCTGAGCGTCGATCACGACTGGCAGATCCGCTTCATCGAAATGATGCCGTTTGGCGATGTCGCCGCTTTTGCCAAAGAGCAGATCGTCACCGATGCCGAAATTCGAGAGCAGATCGCCCGCGAGTATGCGCCGCTGGAACCGCTCAATGACGGCAGGCTTGACGGCGAGGCGCGGCTGTATCGCTTCCCCGGCGCGAAGGGGACCGTCGGCTTCATCAGCAGCGTGACTCAGCCGTTCTGCGCATCGTGCAATCGCGCCCGCCTGACCGCTGATGGCGTGCTGCGCCTGTGCCTGCTGCGCGATAAAGAGGTCGATCTGCTCACGCCGATGAGAAATGGCGCAACCGAGCACGATCTGCGCCAGATCATCCTTGACGGCATCTGGTGGAAGCCGTGGGGGCATGGCTTGTCTGAAGATATCATCCCCCTCACCCGTGTGATGAGCCAGATCGGCGGCTGACGCTCTGACATTCCTCAGCCATTCCTCATCCTCACATGCTAAAACCGAACGTACTCCACACTTCTGAGGTATAACAGGGAAGCGGCGTGAATGGATTCAACGGGCGCCGGGGTGATACAGGCTGAAGGGATCAGAGCGTGAATCGGTGGAAAGTCGGACTCCTCATGCTGGTCGGGCTGCTGGCGGCGTGCAGTGCGGGCGGCCCCCTGCGAAATGTAGCCAAAGGCGACGAACTCGCCTATTACAATTTCAGTGAGCCGCGCTCATTTGAGGAAGGCGCTTATGATGGCGCGCTGCTTCGGGTGATCGACGGCGTTTACCGCATCAATGTGCGCGTGGGCGACAATACCATGTGGTGGGGGCAGTGGGGTGATACCTACGATAACGTCGTCATCGATGTGGATGTGAAGCAGTTGAGCGAGCGCCCGGAAAATGCCTACGGCGTCATGTGCCGCGTGCGGGGAACTGTTGGGCAGAGCCGCGCTGTCGATCCGGAGCTTGCCGCTGTCATGGCAGAGACCACGCCGGAAC
>SZPD01000052.1 GCA_030263515.1 Anaerolineae bacterium CFX9
CTGATGCCCAACTATGCGCACTTCACCGGGGAACCTCGCCCGTGGGGCGATTATGGCGAATTCTTCTATGCCGACGCCTGGCGCTGCGCCATGAATGTCGCGCTCGATTACACGTGGTTTGCGGCGGATCCGTGGCAGGTTGAGCAGACGGATCGCCTGCTGACCTTCTTTCATAACCTCGGCATCGGTCAGTATAACAGCCGCTTCCGGATCGATGGCGAACCGGTCAACCCACAGCACCGCGCTACCGGGCTGATCGCGATGAACGCAGCGGCTGCTCTGGCTTCGTCAAGCGATATCCGCTGGGATTTCATCGAGGAATTCTGGAATACCCCGATCCCGACCGGGCAGTATCGCTATTACGATGGTCTGCTGTATTTCATGGCGCTGCTTCAGCTCAGCGGCAACTTCCGGATTTACTCTCCCGCTGCCTGAGGATGCTTCGTTATGCCCTGCGCTTACCAGCAGCGCAGGGCGTCACGGAACATGTGGATCAGATCGTCACGGCTGGCGGGTCGTGGAGAGAGCTTGGTCACGCGGTGCTGGGGCAGTGTGCCATCCGCCAGCGCTTCCACATCGGCTTCCGTGTACCCGATGGCGCTGAGTCCGTTGGGCATGCCCGTCGCCTGCATGATCCGGATAAATGCCTGCGCCAGGATTTCGCCAGCATCATCGGGCGAGGCGTCACGCACATCGCTGCCCATCAACTGCGCCGCGTAGAGATGCCGCGCCGGGTTGGCCTGGGCGGTAAAACGGAAAACCGCCGGCGCGTTCAGGATGACCGACATGCCGTGTGGGACGAGCGGATGATCGATCGCATAGCCCTCAGGATGGAAGGCGCGCACCATACCCGCAACCGGATATGACATGCCGTGCGGCAGATGCACCCCGGAATTGCCGAAGCCGATCCCGGCATAGGTCGCCGCGAGCAGCATGTTCTCTCTCGCTTCCACGTCGGAAGGATCATGCATGGAGCGAACCAGATACTGCGCCGTCAGCGCGATCGCCTTTGCCGCCCAGATGTCGCTGATCGGGTTCGATCCCTGATAGCTGGGGCGCAGCGCCGGGCTTTCGGGCGCGGGGCGCTGATGAAACGGCAGCGCCGTCAGCGATTCGACCGCGTGACACAGGATGTCCAGCCCGGAACAGGCTGCCACCAGCGGCGGCATGGTCGCCGTATTGTCAGGATCGATGATCCCCATTGTGGGGCGCAGTGCGCGATGAGCGATGCCGGTCTTGACGTGCAGGGCGCTCAGGTCAAAGATGGCGACGCCCGTCGTCTCGCTGCCGGTTCCCGCAGTCGTCGGCACAGCGATCAGCGGCTTGAGCTTGCCGGGCACAGGCATTCCACGCCCGATCGGCGCGTTGACGTATTCCAGAAAATCCGCCGGGTACGTCGCATACAGGTTCGCCGCTTTGGCAGTATCGATCACCGATCCGCCGCCAACAGCAGCAAAGCCGTCGAAATTTCCGTCCGCCGCAACCGCGCTGGCTTCCTTGAAGGATTGATCAGTGGGTTCGACGCGCACCCGGTCATAGAGCACCGTGTCAATCCTGGCGGCGCGCAGAGAGTCCATCGCGACGGCAGCCGCCGGAGTTCGGGCGACGTTCGGATCTGTGAGAAGCAGGACACGTCTTGCGCCCAGCGCGCGCATATCGTGGCCAAGCTCACGGGTTGCCCCGCGCCCCACCTTGATACTGGACGTGTCCATCGTAAATACGGTCTCAAACGTCATGGCTGGATCACCCCCTGCCAGCGGCGCACAGCGGAACAAGATGGATCCCCTTAACTGTATAGGGCGCGCGGCTTAGGCGCAAATGCATCCCCAGCGCTGATGTTTGCTCTCGCCGAACAGCGTTTCCCCAATCACGACCGGCTCAGCGCGCTGACCACACTCTCGGCTGCCTGCCAGTTCCATGCATACCAGATGACCAGCACGTTGAAAATCATGCTGACCGCCAGAAGGAATTTGTCGTAGGCGGACGGGTAGGTCGGCAGACCGATCAGGTTGAAGATGAAAAAGAAACCCGCGGCGATGATATTCGCCCACCGGCTGACAGGCTGATCGACCATCACGGATACCAGCAGCATGAGGATCGGAATGAGCATCAGGACGGCGATACCCAGCCACATCCGCTGCGAGAAATGTTTTGTGTCCATCCTTTCCGGAAAGTCGCCGCTGAAGATGCGCAGCACGTCGCCAAGCAGATACACCAGCATCGTTGCGACCCACAATGCTGAAAGCACGATTCGAACATCTGGCATGATCATTTCCCTCAATTCAGAGCTAATGCGATATGAAAGCCATATGGTCACACGAACAGCTTTTGCAGGCCGTGATACTGTGTGACATACAGCAGTAATATAGTGTATGTCACACAGTATTGTCAATATCACGATACAGACGGAAACACAGTATACAAAGGCTTTGTGGCTAAAGAAAAAAACAGCCCGGAGCTTTTTCTTCGGGCTGTTCTGATAGCGCTGGCAGCAGAATGAGGTGAGGTGAAGGTTTAATCGCTGGTGGTCAGGCGAAGCCCGATAATCCCGGCCACGATCAGCACGATCGAAACCAGCTTCAGCATATCGCGCGACTCGCCTAACAGCAGCATCCCCAGAATCGCTGTTCCAGCAACCCCAACCCCCGTCCAAACCGCATAGGCCGTGCCCACAGGCACAGATTTCACCGCCTGCGAGAGCAGGAACAAGCTGAGCGCGAGAGAAATGAAGAAGATGATGGTAGGGACTGGCTTGCTCAGTCCTTCAGACTGCTTGAGCATCAGCGCCCACACCACCTCAAGGAGACCTGCAACGACAAGAATCACCCAGGGCATACCCTATTCTCCTGTGACATCGAACGGGGTCGTCCCCAGAACAATACAACAGCATACGCTGGGTCGTCCCAACGCATCATCGAACAGGCTGATTGATCTTGCAGTATCGACTCTCAGATTATGGCTGGTGAGCGAGGATTATTCCAGCCCTTTTGTGGCAGCATTCGTCCGCTGT
Organism: Anaerolineae bacterium CFX9; assembly: GCA_030263515.1. Taxonomy (GTDB): domain Bacteria; phylum Chloroflexota; class Anaerolineae; order Aggregatilineales; family Phototrophicaceae; genus Flexifilum. The sequence goes on from SZPD01000052.1 coordinate 3,011, forward strand.
CGTTTACGGGTGAGCGATCAGGAGCATGCGCTGTCTTTCAGATGATGGCGACGGCTTCAGCGGATCGGCTGGCGGTACACATGATTGCTCGGCGGAAGTTCTTCATCCATGCTCAGGTACTCGCCCGACCGGCGCGTGCGGATCAGCTCAACATCAAACTGGGTGCGATCCCCACGATGAAAGGCGATGTAGTATTCCACCGGCGTTCCGTTTTCGAGAAAACAGGTGCTTTCCAGCCGAAACAGCGGCGCGCCCTTGTTCACCTCAAGCAGCTTCGCTTCCTGACCTTCAGCAAGCACAGCATGAATCGCCCGCCGTCCACGCACGATCTGAATGCCGTACCGGTTCTCCAGCAGCTCATAAAGCGACTGATTGTTCAGGTCCTCCCGCACCAGTTTGGGGCAGAGGGAGTAGGGCAGATAGGTCGTGACCAGCACGACCGGAACCTGCTGTACCGCGCGCAGGCGGACGATCTCGATCACCGGCTCATCCACAGCGATCCGAAGCTGTTCGGCAATCTCTGCCGTGGCGGGGATGATATGCTGCGCCAGCACCGTCGTGACAGGCTGAAGCCCCTGCTCGACCATATCCTGATAAAAACCGGTCAGCTTCTGCGCCAACTGCTCGATGATCTTATTCGACGCCACAAAACTGCCTTTGCCTTTGCGGCGTCGAATAAGACCCTCGTGAATCAGATCCTGAAGCGCCTGCCGCACGACGGGTCGGCTGACATCGAACATGGTGCAGAATTCCGCCTCACTGGGAAGGCGATCTCCCACCGTCCATGTGCCATCCTTGATACGCGCCCGGATGATCTCCTTGAGCTGAATGTAGTATGGGATATGGCTGTCGAAGTCGATTCGGTTTGCTGTGGTCATGGTCATCAGCGAAATTCAGATGCCGCCTTGTCAAGTTTCATCATCAGATCTGGAGTGAGCTTGAGATCGAAGACTTCGGCGATCACCTGCGACCAGCCGTGGATGAAGTATACCCAGCCGTCCTCAATCACAAGATTATACTCCTCCGCGCGGCGCTTTGCCTGATGCAGAAAATCAAGCTCACCGCGATAGTTAAGTTCCCAGACCAGCCCGTTGACGGGCCATACCGCATGATCAGTGACGGGAGAGCCGGGAAGATCCTTACCCATCCCCGTGGCATTGATGACCATGGACCCCGGCGGCAGGCGCGCCATCAGTTCATCATTGACCGCCGGGTCTGCATTCAGGACGTATTCAAACTCGATATCGGTATCCAGCTTCTGATGGATCTCGCGGAGCATCTCCAGCCGTCCGGGGCTGCGGTTGACCGCGATGAACTTTTTCGGGCGGTCTGCCGCCTGTTCGCGGCTGGCGACGTACACGCTGATCGCCACGGCAGAACCGCCCGCGCCGAGGCAGAGCACATGCCCACCCGTATTTCCCCAGTGTCCGGGCGGCACAAAAGCTTCCCACGCCAGCCCGGAGCTGATCGGATCCTTGGCGTGACCGCGCAGCAAGCCATCGCGCTTGGAAATACTGGAGACCTCATGGCAGAGCTGCGCATAGGGGTCCAGGTAATCGAACAGGGAGCGCGCCGCCGAGAGCAGTTCGATCTTGTGCGTGGTCACCAGCGCGCCCAGGGAGAGCGGATCCTGCCGGATATGCCGAACGATCGCCAGGTAATCTTCTGCGGGGGCATGCAGCGGGCAGTCGTAGCCGACGATCTGCGCCCCCAGCCCAAGGATCTCTGACCAGACCGGGAAAATCTTCATAATCGAGGATCGCCCGGTCGTTACCCCTACAAAATACATCGTTGGCACATCACGAGGCTGAAGCACATGTGGTGCGGTCATGGTCGCTCTTCTGCTCCTGAGGATGCCGCTGGCATACGGCTGCACGATCTTTTCTAGTAGCGAAACAGGGTCTTGATAGCTTTGTTATCCTGTGCCCATTGGTAAGCCTGGCTGATCGCGGCGATCGGAAATTCAGCCGAGATGAATTCCTTATAGCTGAGCTTGCCAGCGAGGATCCACTCGATCAGCGGTTCCTGCGCTGCCCGCTCGCGCGAGCGGGTCGGCCACTGATGGATGAGCAGGTTGAAGTTATAGGGCGCGGCAGATTTATCCAGCCGGACGACCGGCGTGTCGATAACGCCGTAAACGCAGACCGAGCCGCCCATCCTGACCAGCGGCAGCGCGCCGTTGATGATCTCTTCCTTGCCCACCGCGTCGATCACCGCATCAAACTGACCACGCCGCGCCTGAAGCAGATCGCGCAGCGCCGGGTCATCAACGCCAAAAGCAGCGGTTGCGCCCATGCTCATGGCTTTTTCGCGTTTGTGCGCCCAGCGATCGACCAGATAGACCTCACCCAGACCGAGCAGGCGCGCAAACTTGACGAAGCTCAGCCCGACCGGACCGCCGCCGTAGATCAGGATGTTATCCCCTGCCTTGAGCAGGAAGTCGTCAAACGCGCCATACACCTCACGCCATGTACACAGCATGACAGCATCTTCCACGCCGATCGTCTGCGGCACAGTCCGCATGATCTCGTAGACCTCAAACCAGCCGTTTTCCGCCGTGGCGACGCCATCCTCAACCATCGCCTGATGATCGCCCGCCACCGTATACTCGCAGAAACCACCCCAGCCGCTGCCGTATGCCGGATCGGTCGGGTTGAGCAGCAGCCCCCCCACCACCCGATCACCGACGCGGAAATTGCGCACTTTGTCGCCCACTTCCTCAACAATCCCTACCGTCTCGTGACCGAGGACAAGCGGATAATGCTCCACACCCGGAAATGCGCCTTCAATCAGCTTGCGATCCGTCATATTGCAGAGGCAGGCCGCTTCAGTTCGGATGACCGCCTGATAGGGACCGGGTGTTGGGCGCGCTATCTGCACAAGCTCAAGCTGGTTGGGTTGTGTCACTGCCACTGCAAACATCATCTTTTTCTCCCCTCGTCAGTTAACTGCGCCGGGCACATTTCAAACGCCGTTCCCATCTCACCAGAGCGTATAACCGCCGTCGATGATCAGATCAGTGCCAGTGGCGTAGGCGGCCGCGTCGGACGCCAGATACCAGACTGCATGGGCGACATCCGAGGGCTTGCCGAGGCGACCCTGCGGCGTCATTTCCAGCCAGATCCTGCCCCAGTCCGGATATTCGTGCAGTCCGCGATTGAGCAGTTCCGTGCCGATGTAACCGGGGGATACCGAGTTGACGCGCACGCCGCGCGTCGCCCATTCCGCCGCCAGAGACTTGGTGAGCATGATCACGCCCGCCTTGGAGACGTTGTACCCTGCCTGTGGCTGCGGCTTGTTTACGATCGTGCCGGACATCGACGCGATATTGACGATCGCGCCGGACTGCCGCTGAAGCATATGGCGTCCCACTGCCGTACAGCACCAGATCACGCCGAACAGGTTGATCCCCAGGATGCGGTTCCACTCATCGACCGTACAGTCCTCTGAAGGAACGTTGAGCGCGATGCCCGCGTTGTTGACCAGAATATCGATATGCTCAAATTCGCCGAGCACGCGCGCTACCATCGCCTCGACGCTCTGCGGATCGCGGACATCAGTCTGCACCGCCAGCGAACGCCGCCCAAGCCCGCGAACTTCCGCCGCGGCGTCTTCGGCAGTGGTGGGGTTGAGTTCCGCGATGACGATATGCGCGCCGGCGCGGGCAAGCGTGCGCACGATCTCGCGGCCGATGCCCTGCCCGCCTCCAGTGACAATGGCGATCCGATCGGTCAGGTCAAACAGGTTGGTCATCGTTGAGCAATCCTTCCGTGATCCGGGCAGCACATGATACTTCGCAGCCCTCCGCTACGTCTTGAAGCGGCGGCGACGCCACTGGTCAAAAATCACCACGACGATGATCACGACGCCCTGAATGATCTGCTGCCAGAAGGCGCTGACATCCAGCAGATTGAGACCATTCTGGAGCACGCCCGTGATCAGCGCGCCGATCAGCGAGCCAAAGACGCCGCCTTCGCCGCCGAACAGGTTCGTTCCACCGATAACCACGGCGGCGATGGATTCCAGTTCCTGGCGGGTTCCCATCAGCGCGTTGGCAGAGTTCAGCCTGCCGACCAGCACGAACCCGGCGACCGCCGCCAGAAAACCGGAGATGATGTAGGCATAGATGCGGGTGCGATCAATGTTGACGCCGGAAACGCGCGCCGCCTCACGGTTGCCGCCCACCGCATAGATCGACCGTCCGAGCGCGGTATAGCGCAGCACGAACCATGCCACCACCACCACGATGAGCGCGATCACGGCGGGAACAGGGATGCCGGCTACCCTGCCGCCACCCAGCCAGAGCAGTTGTTCCGGCAGGCGGTTGATATAGCCGGGCTGTGATGAGAAAGAGGGGATCGGAAGCCCCTGGGTGATCAGCAGCGCGATCCCCTGAAACGCTGCCAGCGTGCCCAGTGTGGCGATGAAATCCGGGATGCGCCCCTTGGTGATGATCAGTCCGTTGACCAGTCCGGCGATCACACCGGTCAGCAGGGCGATCACCAACCCGACGCCAAAATCGACCGGGCCGATCTGCCAATCGCCGATGCGGACAGGCTGGGTCATCATGACCGCCGAGAGCGAACCGGCAAGCGCCGCCGTCGAACCGACCGACAGATCGATGCCCGCCGACAGGATGACGAATGTCTGCCCGATGGCAAGGATGGCGACGATCGCCGTCCGGCGCATGACGTTGGTGAGGTTGCTCTCGGTCAGAAAGAACGGTGTTGAGAGAGTGAGAAACAGGCATAACGCAAGCAGCGCGACCAGCGGCCCCGCCTGAAGGAGGACTGCCCGAATGCGCGCGCGGCGCAGTCTTGCCCGTTCTGCACTGTCCATCTGCACGTCTTGGATCACGATGACTCCTTTAACTCGCGTGATGCAGCAGATCTTCCTGCGTGGCTTCGCCATGCGCAAAGCTGGCGGTGAAGCGCCCGCCGCGCATGACCAGGATGCGATCTGCCATCGCCAGGATTTCCGGTATTTCAGATGAGATCATGATGATGCCCGCCCCCTGTTCTGCAAGGCGGTTCATCAGGGCAAAGACTTCAGCCTTGGCGCCGACATCGATGCCGCGCGTCGGCTCATCGAAGATCAGAAGCTGGGCTTCGCTGCACATCCAGCGCGCCAGCACCACCTTCTGCTGGTTGCCCCCGCTCAGGAACATGACATTTCGATTGAGCGCCGCGGGGCGGATCTGAAGCTCTTCCACGTAGCCGGTGCTGAGTTTCTTTTCGTCAGCCAGATTCAGCAGCTTCAACGGCGAGACGCGACCGACGTTCGCCAGGGTGATATTCGGCGGAATCGGCTGCACAGGGACCAGGCTCTGACGGCGGTCAGCCGATAAAAAGCCAATCCTGTGACGAATGGCGTCGGCAGGGGACTTGATCCTGACGGGAAGATCATCGATCTCGATGCTTCCATGCACATCCGGCATCAGGCCAAAGAGCGCGCGTGCCAGTTCTGCCTGCCCAGCGCCCATCAGCCCGAAGATACCCACAATCTCGTTGTGACGAACTTCAAGGTCAATATCGTGCAGCACGCCCGGAACCGAAAGCTTGCGCACACGCAGAAAGACTTTTTCGTCAGCCTTGTTACTCTTATGGTACTGCTCAGTGAGCTTGCGCCCTGTCATCATCTGGATGAGGGTTTCGCGCTCAACGTCGCTGGCGGGCAGCGTTCCGGCCACCTTGCCATCGCGCATCACCGTGACCCGCGTTCCGATGAGCGGAACTTCGTGCAGACGGTGCGAGATGTAGATGATGCCCACCCCCTGCGACTGCAGGCGGCGGATGATGGCAAACAATTTTTCGGTCTCGGTTTCGGACAATGCCGAGGTTGGCTCGTCGAGCAGCAGAATACGGCAGTTCCGGTTGAGGACGCGCGCAATTTCGGTGAGCTGCTGCTCGGCGACGTTGAGCTGGTTGACACGTGTTCGCGGGTCGATGTGGTAGACGCCGAGTGTCTCCAGGCTCTGGCGCGCGCGTTCATTGGCGACGTTCCAGTCGATCATGCCGAAGCGGTTGCGCGGCATCTGATTGATCAGGATATTTTCAGCAACACTCAGATAGGGGATCAGGCTGAGTTCCTGATACACCATCGCAACGCCAAAGAGCTGGGCGCGCTGCGGCGTCAGATGGCCGACTTCACGCCCTTCGATCAGAATGCGGCCGCTGTCCATCGGCTGCGAACCGCACAGAATTTTCATCAGGGTGGACTTGCCAGCGCCGTTCTCGCCCAGCAGGACATGAACTTCGCCTGCGTGCAGATCAAAATCAACCTTGTCGAGCGCCTTGACGCCCGGAAACTGCTTTTCGATCTGCTGCATCTGCAAGAGCGGGGCCGGCTGGGACATGCTCGACTCGTGTGAGATCATCATGTCATTGTGCCGTATAGCCGCCATCGACGCTCAGAACAGCGCCCGTGGCATAAGCGGCTTCTGCGCTGGCAAGATACAGAATGGCAGATGCAATTTCTTCCGACGTTCCCAGCCGGTTGGCGGGGCGCACCTGCTCAAGGCTGCGCCGGGCAGCGGCCGGATCAGGCGCACGGCTGACTGCTTCCTGAACCAGCGGCGTATCTGTTGTGCCGGGGCAGACGCAGTTGACGCGAATTCCCTGCGCGGCGTGATCGACGGCACAGCTCCGCGTGAGGGCAATCATCGCCGCTTTCGAGACGTTGTAAACGACCTGTCCCCGAATGCCGACCAGACCTGCTTCTGACGCCACATTCACGATCACGCCGCCGCCGCTGCGGACAAGCTCCGGCACGGCGTAGTGGGTGAACAGAAATGCGCTGGTCAGGTTGGTGTTCATGATGCGGTTCCAGTCTTCCAGCGTGGTCTGCGTGACATCCCCTTGCAGATAGATGCCTGCGTTGTTGACGAGGATATCAAGCCGCCCCCACTGATCGACCACCGCTTTTACTGTCCGGCGGACATCGGCTTCGCTGGAGACATCGGCAGGGAAGAACTGCGCCGTCCAGCCCGCCTCGGCAAGCGCTTTTGCCACTTCCTGACCACGCTCCGGATCATTGCTGACCAGGGCGACCTTTGCGCCTTCACGGGCAAAGGCTTCGGCAGCGGCTCTGCCAATCCCGCGTGAAGCGCCAGTAACGATGACTACAAGATCATTGAAACGCATATAACTGCCATTCTTTTTGTCAAACACAAATCTTGAGTCTATCTGTAAGGATGTCCGGCGGAAGGAACCATTCCGCCGGACACCATCATGCTGATTCTACGCGCATTCGGCCTGGATCGCTGCCCAGTCGATTTCGGGCAGGGCAGGTTCCGGGTAGAACAGGCGCGCATTATCGATGTAGGCAATACGCGGGCGAATATCGAAAGTCTGGGGAACTTCGATGCCGCAGGCAAGCTGAACAGCGAAGTGCGTGCCGAACCAGCCCCAGTCTGCGAAGCCGTGCGTGGTCTCGGCGATCATGCGGCCTTCGCTGATACGCTCAACCGACTCCGGCGTCACGTCATTGGTGAAGATGGCGACCGACGCATCGCCGACGGTGACTTCAGCATCTTCGCCTGCCATCTCAAGGCGGCCCGCGGCTTCCGCGGCCAGCATCGCGCCCATGCCCATCTCATTCGACGCAGCCCAGATGAAATCGAGTTCTGCATTGGCCTGGAGGATGTCTTCGGCGCAGTTCACGCCCTTTTCACGGTTCCAGTCTGCTGCGCACGGCTCGCCCACGACTTCGATGTTCGGGAACATCGAGATCACGTTGTTGAAGCCGTTCAGACGCGCTGTCGAGAAGAAGCCGCCCGCCACACCTTCGATGATCGCGCCGCGAGCAACGATCTCGGCACGCTCTTCTTCGGTCATTTCCTCATACAACCCCTGCCAGAACTCCAGATCGAGGAACTGACCTTCTTCAATTTCAACCATCTCGCCAAGACCGAGAACGCCCGGACCACCGAAGTAGTCCACCAGCGCGTAGGCGGTCACTTCAGCCGCGACGGTATTGTCGAAGCCGATGTACGAGGCAACATCGACGCCTTCGATCGGCTCAAGCAGGTTGACGACGATGATCGGGATGCCTGCTTCATTGGCGCGCTGCAAAACCGGGATGATGACATCCACCTCAATCGGCGAAACGGCGATGACATCCACCTGGCGCTCAATGTAGTCTTCCAGAATGGCAACCTGATCGGCGAAAGCCAGATGCGTTGCGGGTGACTGCGAAATCACCTGAACGTTGAAACCGGCTTCGTTGGCGCTCTCGGCAGCGGCTTCGAAGAAGTCCGTCGCTGTACGGAAGACGCCGGTGATATCAGGGGGGGCCCAGCCGATGACGATAGGTTCCTGCCAGCGCCCGGACTCCTGCGCGGAGATCGGGGCGACCAACGTGATCAACAGTGCGACCACAACGAGGACAAAGGGGAATTTCGAATGTTTAAACATGCCTCACCATCCTAATATATGCGCAAGAAAATTGACCCGTTGAGCCTGTTTTGTAGTCCGTGCCCTCCTGTTCGGCTGTGCCAACCTCCATCGAAAACCCGCATCCTGTTATGTTGTCATGACAGGTTTATTCAGATTATAACGGGGTGGCGGGGCATGTCAAGCAGTTCGCGCTCAAAATCTGAGAGAAAAACACAGAATTTATTACAGTAAATGACGAATTCTCTCTCAGGAAGTTATGCTCATTATTGTCATGACATGATGATTTAAATGGTGTTCCGGGGTCGAGTTCGCGACGGAAAAAATAAATCAGGCTATACTGTCGGGATAATTCAAGAGCGCTGATAGGCACGATGTTCAATCCGGACCGATCCTCAGGATCGAAACTGCGGCTATCAGATCGCCTGGCGAGTGTCCAGCGCAGGCATTTCGTGGGGCGCGCATCAGAACTGGAGTTGTTCCGTTCGGCGCTGGCTGCCTCTGATCCGCCCTTTGCAGTCCTGTATCTTTACGGCCCCGGCGGCATCGGCAAAACGACTCTGCTGGGTGAATTGGCTCGTATCGCCTCGGAACTTCACATTCCTGTCGTGCAGATGGATGGGCGCGATCTCAGCCCTTCTCCCGCTGATTTTTTACTGAACCTGCGCCTGATGATGGCGCTTGAAGGCGAGGCAAGCCCGCTGGATACGCTCGCCGAATATCCTCGCAGCGTCATCCTGATCGACACCTACGAAATGCTGGCAGCGCTGGACGACTGGCTGCGCGATATCTTCCTGCCTCAACTGCCTGAAACCTGCCTGGTTGTGCTGGCGGGTCGTAACCCGCCGGAATCAGCATGGCGAACAGCTCCGGGATGGCGCGATCTGGTTCGGGTCATCTCCCTGCGCAATTTGCATCCCGATGAAAGCCATCTCTATCTCGGCACACGCGGAGTGCCTGAGTTTCTGCGTCCTTCGGTGCTGGAATTTACGCATGGGCATCCCCTGGCGCTGGCGCTGGTCGCCGATGTGGCTGTGCAGCGCGCGGCGGCGTTCGAACCCGAACAGGAGCCGGATGTGGTGCGCGTGCTGCTGGAAAAGTTTGTGCAGCATGTGCCCAGCCCGCAGCATCGAGAAGCGCTGGAGATCTGTGCGCATACGCGCGTCACTACCGAGGCCTTACTGGCGGCGACGATGAAGACACAGGATGCGCCTGGTTATTTCGAGTGGCTGCGCGGGCTTTCATTTATCGAGCAGGGGCGAGAAGGGCTGTTTCCCCACGATCTGGCGCGCGATGTGCTGGATACCCATCTCCGCTGGCGCAATCCGGAGTTATATCGTGAACAGCACTATCGGATACGTGCCTGGGTGCTGGAAAGGCTTTACAACAGCAAAGGGGCTGAACAGCAGAGCAGTTTTCTTGATCTGATGTACCTGCATCGCAGCAACCCCGTGGCAAAATCGTTCTATCAGTGGAAGACGATGGGGCAGACCTACATTACTACGGCGCTTCCGGGCGATTTTCCGCTGCTTCTGGAGATGGTGCGGCGGCATGAAGGCGAGGAGTCCGAGCGGATCGCCCATTACTGGTCACAGCGTCAGCCGCAGGGTTTCCAGGTATTCCGCAGCTTCGACGGCGAATTGATCGGCTTTATGGCGACATTGCAGCTCGAATTTGCCTCAACTGAGGATAGAGAGACTGATCCTGCCGTGCGAGCCGCGATGGAATTTGTCTCTCGCCAGGGTGGGCTGCGTCATGGTGAGGAAATATTTTACTGCCGCTTCTTCATGGCAAAGGATACCTACCAGTTGGCTTCTTCCATCAACAATCTGGTCACGATGGGGACGGCGCTTCACTGGCTTTCTCGTCCACAACTGGCGTTCAGTTTCGCTGCAACGGCTGAACCGGACTACTGGCTTTCGTTCATGATTTATGTCAATCAGCAGCGTTCCCCGGAAGCTGATTTTGAGGTTGGAGGACGGCGTTATGGCGTCTTTACCCATGACTGGCGCAGAGAACCCGCCGATGTCTGGCTGGACATTATGGGCGAGCGCGAACTAGCAACCGAGATGAAACCAGAGACGCTGGAAGCAAAAGAAACCGTGCCGCTCATCGTCCTTTCCCAGCCTGAATTTGAGGAGGCCGTCCGCAGTGCGCTGCGCGATTACACTCGCCCTGATATGCTGGCGAAAAATCCGCTGCTGCGCTCGCGGATCGTTGCAGAAAAGGCGGACAGAACTGCCGCGCCAAAGGCCCTTCAGCAGCTTCTGCAAGAAGCCGCCAGCATCCTGAGAAGCAACCCCAGAGATACCCGGCTCTACCGCGCGCTCTACCATACCTACTTCGACCCCGCGCCCACCCAGGAAGCGGCGGCAGAACTTCTGGATCTGCCTTTCAGCACCTACCGCTACCACCTGACTCAGGGCATCAGACGGCTGGTGGCGTGGTTATGGCAGCGCGAGCTGTACGGATTTCAGGACTGAGTCCCCTCGCCCTAACTCTGCACTTTAGCAAAAACCTGACAGTTATTTATCTGGCAGTTTGTTAACGCCTGCCGCTAGGCTGTTTTCAACGTATCAGAACCAGTTGAAACAGGAGAGCGGTGATGAAACCCGGACAACATGCTGTAGTCATCGGCGCAAGCATGGGCGGGCTGCTGACGGCGCGCGCGCTGGCAGATTATTATGAGCAGGTGACGATCCTCGAACGTGACGTGCTGCCATCCACGGCTGAGAACCGTAAAGGAGTGCCACAGGGGAAACATACCCATATCCTGCTGGCGCGCGGGCAGGAAATTATGGAGTCTTTTTTTCCGGGTTTGACGCAGGATTTAGTCGCTCACGGCGCGATTTATGAAGACCTGCGGGAAAAATCCCGTTGGTATCAGGCAGGCGGCTACTACTGCCAGTTCAGAAGCGGGCTGAAAGGGCTGGGAGTCAGCCGTCCACTGCTGGAAGGGTACGTCCGCGCCCGGTTGATGGCACTGCCCAACCTGCGCCTCATGGACGGCTGCGATGTGCTGGGGCTGGTAACCACTTCCGACCGCACCCGTGTGACAGGGGTGCGCCTGATCCCCCGGCGGATGGGCAGCGCAGAGGAAATACTGGAGGCTGAGCTGGTGGTGGATGCCAGCGGGCGCGGCTCCCGTGCTCGTGTCTGGTTGCAGACGTTAGGATACACACCGCCGGAAGAGCGGATGGTGCGTGTCAATGCGGGCTATGCATCCAGGGTATATCGCCGCGCGCCGGAACATCTCGCCGAACAGTTAGGCGCGCTGATCGCCGCAACACCCCAGAACCCGCGCGGCGGTGTCTTGCTGGCGCAGGAAAATGACCGGTGGATCGTGACGCTGTTTGGCTATTTCGAGCATAAACCGCCCACTGATGAGCAGGGATTTATCGAATTTGCCCGCTCGTTGGAAGCCCCTGACATCTATCATGTGATTAAAGACGCCGAGCCGCTGGGCGAGATCATCCCGGCGACCATGCCCGGCAGCCAGCGCCATTTTTATGAGGCGCTCTCAGACTTCCCCGAAGGTTTTCTGGTGACGGCCGATGCCATTTGCAGCTTCAATCCGATCTACGGACAGGGGATGACTGTTTCTGCGCTGGAAGCGCTGGCGCTGCACGAGTGCCTGGCAGCCGGAACCGCCAACCTGGCGCAGCGTTTCTTCAGGCAGGCGGGGAAGTTGGTTGATATTCCCTGGCAGGTTGCGGTCGGCAACGATCTGCGGATTCCACAGGTAGAGGGCAAACGCACCCCCCGCACAAAGTTCATCCACTGGTACATCAATAAACTGCATATCGCCGCGCGCCGTGATCCGGCAGTAGCGCTGGCATTTTATAAGGTCACCAATCTGCTCTTACCGCCAGCCAGCCTGTTGCGCCCGCAGATTGCGCTGCGAGTGCTGCGCGGCAACCTGCGTCCGCAGCGGGGAACCGCGCCGATCTACCGGAATATCACGAAGCGACTCGCCTCGGCGTGACATCACGGCTCAGGGGAGGTAGCGCCTCCCCTGATAATCTGTTCCGACGCTTATCTCCTGAAATTACGTATAGGTTCCCCAGTATCCCAGAAGCTGCCCCAGCAGCGATAAACCCCTCAGCAGGAGCTGGACTATCCCATTTTCAGCTTCTCCACTTCCAGGAAGAGCAAAGGCTTCGCCGCTGGAATTTACGTGTCCTTATGGATATGAATACCCCAATTTGAATTAAGATTGTTAAACGGAAACGATTGTCAACTTACCACAAAAGTATTACCAATCATTACATTTGGGCGACGACCAGAACCTGGGGCGTCGCAGCCTCAGGATCGCCACCTCAAGTGTTGCAGCACTTGCAACAGTCATGCTGTAAAGTGCATATGTAAACGTGAGATCGCACCATGAGCCATGCCAGAAACAAACGCGAACGACAGGAAGCAATCGAGTTGAAACTGATGACTTCGCGCCTGGGTTATCGTCCCGGTGAACTCGCCGCACACTTCAATGTCAACCGTGCGACGATCCACCGTGATCTTGAAGAAATTTCACAGCGGGTCAACCTGATCCAGGAAGATGCCGGACGCTACCGTATCCCGGCGACGGAGTATATTCGCGAAGTTCGACTGTCAAATGCGGAAGCGCTGACTATTTACCTGGCGCTGCGGCGGTTCATCCGGCAGACCTCACACGCGCCTGCTTTCTTCGGCACGGCCATCAGGAAAATTACCGTTGCGCTTCATCATTCGTCACTGGCGGAGCAACTGGGAGAGTCGACTGAAGTCCTGGATACGCAGCGGCAGGCTTCTCGTGATCAAACTGAAGTATGGAATCGGCTGCTTCAGGGATGGTACGAGTCTGTTGTGGTAAAGCTTGAATATCGCAAGGGTCGCCAGACGCAGATAGAGACACATGATTTTAAGCCTTATTTATTTGAACCTGCTGTCCTTAGTCATGGAACGTATGTGATCGGCTGGAGCCGCACGCGTGGCCAGCTCAGAACGTTTAAGGTTGACCGAATCCAGCGGGTTTCCCTTACGGCACAATTTTTCACGCCAAATCAGGATGTGACCGCAGTCGATCTGCTTCGTCATGCGTGGGGCGTCTGGTATGGCGTTGACCTCACGAAGGTTGTGCTGCGCTTCGCACCGGAAGTTGCGGCGCGTGTACGAGAGACGATCTGGCATCCTTCTCAGGTGCTGGAGGAACAGCCCGACGGCAGTTTGTTGTGGTCAGTCGAGATTGCCGGAACGCTGGAATTGGTGTCGTGGATTCGCGGTTGGGGGCATGAGGTTGAGGTGCTCGCGCCGGAGTCTCTGCGGGCAGAAATTGCGGACAGTCTGCGTAAAGCAGCCGCGCTGTATGAAAAGTGATTCTGTAAAGGTGATGAACGTGGTGAAAGGTGAGCATGCGATGCCGGAAATTCCGATCCGTTTTATCGGACACCCGATGATCGACGTTGGCGTTGCGACGCTGTGCGCGGCGGCTGGCGTCAGCGATCCGCGCGATCTGACACCAGAGGCGATCGATCGGTTCACGACCGATCTGGTTGAAATCTACCTCAACCCTGCCATGGCTGGCTTTCTG
>SZPD01000053.1 GCA_030263515.1 Anaerolineae bacterium CFX9
CTCCAGGACTTCGGCACTGAGCTGCTGCCGCTGTTCGCGCAAGCCGGGATCGGCGGGCTGCTCGTCGCGCTGATCCTCGCCGTCGTGATCACGCGCAGCATCGCACAGCCGCTGCAAACTGTGGCGCGTGCCGCGGCTGAGGTGGCCGAGGGCAAGTTCGATCAGCAGGTCCCGATCAAGGGCCCCGCCGAGATCCGCGCCGTTGCCGAAGCCTTCAACCGGATGAGCGCCGAGATCCGCACCGAGCAGATGAGCCAGAAGGATCTGCTGGCCAACGTCTCGCATGATCTCAAGACGCCGCTCACCTCGATTCAGGGATATGCGCAGGCGATCATCGACGGCGCAGCGCCCGATCCCAGGCGCGCTGCCCGCATCATCTACGACGAATCAGCGCGGCTCAACCGGATGGTTGTCGGGCTAACGGATCTGGCACGCCTGCAGGCGGGGCAGCTCGTCATGAGCCACCAACCGATCGATCTCGGTCAGCTTGCCGGGGCGATCGCGCAGCGGCTGGAAGTCGTCGCGGCGGAAAAACAGATCGCCCTGCGTATCGATACACCCTCCATGCCCCCCATCATGGGCGATGGCGACCGTCTGGCACAGGTGATCACCAACCTGATCAGCAACGCGATCACGTATACGCCGGAGCAGGGGACTGTGCATGTCAGCACCCAGATCCGTGACGGCGGCGTCGAGATGATCGTCCGCGACACCGGTGTGGGCATCCCGGCGGAGGAACTGCCGCGCATCTTTGAGCGTTTTTACCAGGTTGATAAGTCCAGAGGGCCACGGCGGGGAACCGGGCTGGGGCTTGCCATTGCGCAGGAAATCGTCCAGGCGCACGGCGGCACGATCTCGGCGGCCAGCCCCGGTAAAGGGCGCGGCGCGACGTTCACCGTCTGGCTGCCATCGCCGCAGCTTGGAGGCACTGCCCGCCGCCGCGCCAGTGGATAGATAAATGCCGGGCGGCCGTCAATCGGCGTGCGATCCTGCCATCGCGTCCCGGACAGCCAGCAGTTCATCGCGCGTGGTGATAGATCGCATGACGACGATCCAGTCGTGAATCGACGCGCTCGCATCGCGAATCGCCTGCACTGCCGGGCCGATCGGGTCGCTGCCCCCCTCGCCCGGCGTTCCGCTCTGATACCCGCCATAAAACGCGAAAAACGCCTGATTGAGCTTGCGAATCATATAGCCGTTGTTCACGAACACCTGACGGCGTTCTTCCATGTAGGCTTCGGCTTCCTCAATCCGCCCTTCCGCCAGCAGCGCATCCACTGTCACGCGAGTCTCATGCATCTCAGCGCCGTAATTGAACGGCGGCGGCGTACCCGGATTCGGCGTCGGCGGGGGCGCGGCGTTCGGATCGCGCGGCGCAGGAGGTGGAGGCACAAGATCGGGATAATAGCGCTCCAGCACCAGCCGTCCTACTTCACGCCCGAACAGGTTGGCGGTCGTCTCGTTGATGATGCGCGTCTCGCCCGCGAAATCATAAAACAGGCCGAGCGGAAACAGGAACAGATAGTGATGCAGCCATTCATGCGCAAAAACCTCCAGCGCATAGGCGACGGAAGTCGTTTCGAGGATCATCGCCGGGTAGAGAGCGATCCCGCCGAGCGGCACGATCAGCGATGAGACGTTCTGCGCTTCATCAATACGCGCTTCGAGCGCGGCCTGCTCATCCACAGGCTGCGCATACAGATTGATCGACACATCGAAGCGGATGGCATCTCGCGGCGAGACGATCAGCAGGTTCGGGACCTGGGTGAACCGCATCGCCATCGGCGGGACGAGCTGACCCGCCACGCCAAAGCCCAGATCGACCAGCACGGACGATACCTGCCCCTCAAGGATGGCTTCCGCCAGGGTCTGCCGCGCCGCGAGATCCGCCCGCAGCGCATCCCGTTCTGCCCGCAGCGCTGCCGACTCTGCTTCCGGATCGGCAACCTCCGGGTTGGCATAGACGACGGCAACCTGATTTTCCAGCCGGTGCGCCCGCGCCAGATCATCCATGTAGGCGCGCACGTATGCCGAGCGATCAGCTTCGCTCATAAAAGGATGAACCCCCCACAGCGTCGAATCGACTTTCGCCGCCAGCGCGCCGATCTCCCAGCCCACATAATCGAACTGGCGGCTGCCGACCATCACGCCGACCGCCGTCCACTGATCGCCCAGCGGCAGCGTCGAATCGCGCAGCAGCGTGACCATCAAAAGCAGGGTCACCAGCCAGCGCAGCAAACGAAAAGTGAAACGGATCAGACGGCGGATGAAGCCGGGACGTGGGGGAACGGTGGTCTCCATGAGGGCAGGTTATACCTGATGCGCGGCGCTCTCGCTATGCTGAAGCAGCAAACAGCCGCCGCGAATCCGATCGCGACGGCTGCACCGTTCCGAAAACAAACTGTTTTTGCGGGCGAGACGTGTGATCAGGCGCTGGCGCGCGTGTTCTTCCGGTCTGCCTCACGCTCGCTGATCGGGCGCACGTTCATGCGCCACTTGAGCATCGAGCGGCGCACGTAAGGATTGCTCAGCACGCGCATCTGCATCGTCTCGTCCCCACGTTCCAGCGTGAAGTGGAAGATCATCACCAGGCGCGCACCACCATGCCAGTATTCCTCAGCCCACACCTGCCCGGCGATCTCCCAGCCCCGCTGAAGCGCCGTGATCAGCGCATCACCACCCGCATACTGCTCCGAGTTGGGATTCCAGTGGCGCGTCATATCGGGATATTCGACATGGAGATCGGTCAGTTGGATAGCCATGTTGTGATCCTTTTCACAATTACTAATTTCGATTGTAGAAGCAAAACCCTTTACTGGTCTTTAACGGACTGCTAAATCTGTGCGCAAAACATACTTACTTACAGCGTAAGGCAATTCTATGCCGGATCTCTATGTGCAACCTACCCAAATTTCAGGGGGTCATGCCGCATCAGATGGCGGCTGGGGTGCGCCGTTCCCCATCTGGATGGCGCGATCCTTCCATCGGGGCCCGCCATAACGCCACTGCCATTCGATGGCACGGGCCGCAATGACGGTCATGAGCAGACAGGAGAGCGGCATGAGCAGCGCGTCGATCACCCGCTGATGGGTGAAGGCCGCCGTCAGCGCACGAACGCCGATGCCGATCCCCAGCAGCGCCAGCGCCCAGCCGCGATCGATCCCGCCGAAGATCAGCCAGATCAGCGGCATGATGAAAATCAGCCAGTGAAAGACACTCGCCAGCAGCAGCAGGCTGGCCCTGCCGCCATAGCCCGCAAGGATGTTTTTGGCATAGCCATCACGCACTTCGCGCCAGCTTCGGTACATCCGGCAGCGGATCAGCCCGTTTCCATCCGCCATCCACAGGCGCAGCCCTGCCCGCTTGATCCGCCGCGCCATACTGATGTCCTCGATGATCGAATGGCGCACAGCGGCATGCCCGCCCACCTGCTGGTACGCCGCGCGTCGAAAGGCAAGGCATTGTCCGTTGGCCGCGGCGAAAGCGCTCAGGCGAGTATGATGCACCAGCGGCGCGGGCAGATAACCGAGAATGACCAGCGCCATCAGGGGAATGATCAGCCGCTCGCCCCACGTGACTGTTTCCTGGGTAGACCACACGGTGAGCAGATCGGCATGTTTCTGATCGGCCAGCGCCGCCACTGCCGAGAGCGCGCCTGCGCCCCAGCGGACATCGGCATCAGTGAAGATGAGGAAATCACCGGCCGCCTGCTCAGCAAGCTGATGGCAGGCCCAGTTCTTGCCGAGCCATCCTTCTGGCAGCGGCTGCCCACGGATCACGCGCAGACGCGGATCGCCCGCCGCTGCATCCAGCGCCAGATCGCCCGTGCCATCGGTCGAACCATCGTCGAGCAGGATCACTTCCAGGCGGTCGGCAGTCTGTGCCAGCAAACTGCGGACAGTATCAGCGATCACAGCCGCTTCGTTGCGCGCCGGGATCAGCACCGAGATTGACTGTTCCACAGCCCGCGCGGATGGCTTCAGCCGAGGGAACGCAGCCAGATTGACGATGACGATCAGGCTGATCACGATCAGGGCGGCGCTGACGAACAATGCCAGCGCCTCAGCGATGGACAGCGGCAGGGTCATGATATGGCGGGAGCCTTGCCGAGCAGGCGCATCGCCCACGGGCGCAGACCGGGCGGCTGGCGCAGATCAGCGCGGTACTTGTAGAGCACGATCGCCGCGTTGAGGATCATGATCACACCGAGCATGGGGCTGCCGCGCGTCATGAGGAAATAGACGAACATCGTCGCGAAGGTGAGCGCAACCGCCCAGCCGCTGACTCGCACGACGCTGAACCAGATGATCAGCACCAGCGCGCCGAGCAGGATACCCTCACCCAGCGTCAGCGCGATCCAGATGCCGCCAGTCACTGCCATCGCCTTGCCGCCGTTGAAGCGCATCCACGGAGAAAAGGCGTGCCCCAGCACAGGCGCAAGGGCGACCGGGACGATCTCCCAGCCGGAAAGCCCGCCGTAATAGAGCGGCAGCGCAACCGGCAGGACACCCTTGATCATGTCGAGCAGCAGCGCCAGCGCACCCCAGGCTTTCCCACCCGCCTTCATCACGTTGGTTGCGCCGGGATTGCCGTCGCCGATGTCATGCAGATCGGTTCGCAGCGCCCAGCGCGCCAGCCAGGCTGAAAACATCAATGACCCGCTGAAGAACCCGATCACCGTCCACAAAACGGCTGTCATGATGATTTGTACCGCCTCAGGGGTGGAAAAAAGGCACACACAGAGATTATAGCCCGTCGTCAGGGCGTGATGCTGATCGCAGTCCCCACCACAGCACCGCCCCCATCCCCAGGGTCCCCACCACTCCTGTAGCGGGCAGTTCCCAGAAGACGATCTGGCCGATGGCTTCCAGCAGCCAGGTGATGATGTAGATCACGATCAGCACGGGCGGGAACAGGTCTGACGGCGCAGGATCGGCATCCAGCCGAACGGGCGCAAGCGGCGTCAGCGTGACGACGGCTGTGATCGTGCCCGAAGCCAGCAGCCAGCCCGCAAAGTTGATCCACGGAATGCCGAAATACGTGAATCCTCCTGTGTCCTGCCAGACCCACAAACTCCAGCCGACCATCTGCGGATCGAGAAAGAGGTCCCAGGCAGTCATCGCCAGCGCGGCGGCCCCGACGAACGCCGCTCGACGCCGCCAGCCCGCATATCGGCGCGCAATCCGCCATGCCAGCGCCCAGCTCGGCGGCAGCATCATCAGCCATGCCAGCGGGATCAGGACAGGCACACCGCCGATCTGCGGCTGCAAGCGTTCTGTATAGTCATACTCGCCAAACGGAAAGCCGGTCATGTGCCCGATGAACTCAAATGCCCACGCCAGCACCACAACCACGGCGAAGGCGCGCAGCGTGCGCCGGAAGCCCCATGCGTGTATCCCCACAGCGAAGACCGCCGCGATCTGAAGTAAAACGCCAACCGTGATCCCGGCGGGCAGCGCTTCATCGCCCAGCGTCCAGCGCACGATCGGCAGGCTGATCATCGCCAGCACCCAGGCGGCAATCAGCAGCAGCACGGCGCGATCGATCTGCGTAACCTGACGGCGCAGTGATGTCAGAATCGCGCTCATCTCGCCCTACCCAACAGCACTGCGCAGACGGTCAATATCGCCCGCAACTTCCAGACCGGCACAGCGCCCTGTGCCTTCAAAGATCAGCGCGCCGGAGCCGATCTCGGTCAGCCGGATCGTGATCTCGGCGCGGAGCGTCTCCGGCACGCGGGTTCCCATGCTCTGGCGGTTGGGACCGGGCAGGATACTCGTCTCAGCGCGGCGACCCTCAATTTCCAGACGTTTGCCGCTGCCGCGCATCGTCCAGAAGACGTGCTCATCCGTCAGTTCGAGGCTGTCCGTTTTTGCGCCGGTATAGGTGGCGAACTGATGCAGCGCCCCCTGATGCCACACGCCGACGATAAAACCGGGGAACCAGCCGCCCATCAGCGGAGTCACCGCGATCGAGGCGGTCAGGCTCGTCTCCGGCACGTCGAAATGATTGGTCTGCATCCAGACCCAGCCTGCTGGAAACGATCGCCCCCAGTCCTTCTCGATATAACCGCGCCCGCCGGTAAAGTCGATCGTCTCGCCATCATCGCTCAGTCTGCCCTGCACGCTGTGATCCATGCTGAGGACGCCGTGATAGCATTCCATGACGGGCAGCCAGCCGAAAAAGCCCATGATGCCCGGCGAGAGAACGCTCACGGGCCACGCCTGCCCGTCGCCAAAGTGCAGATCTGCCTGCACCCGGCGCAGATCGTCGTCGATGTCCAGCGTGATGCGGCGGCGGGTGAAACGGTTGTTCCCGATGCACACATCGAATGTCCCCGGCGCTGCTGTAAACGCTTCGGCGGGATAGCGATGATAGGTGGCGCGTCCGCTCAGCCCGTCGAAAACCTGCACGAAGGCATGATGCTGCGCGGGATCGTCGCTCAGGAAGATACCAGGGATGATGGCATAGCGTTTACGCTCATCCGGCGAGACGAACTTGAAGTACCAGCCTTCGAAGAACGGCGGGCGTTCATCAGCGCCATGATACCATTCCGGGTGCATAACCGCGTCTGCCCAGCGGGCGATTCTTCCCAGCATTTACGATCTCCCTCCCTGTTTAGAGACCTGCCTGACCTGAGCAAACTCCAGCACGGCGGCGCGCACCGTTCCCCATGCGGGTTGGCTGGCATCCGGCAGATTGTGCTCGGCATCGACTTCAAGGCAGCGCTCCAGCGAGCTGATCCGCTTTGAGAGCATCCGGGTGAGATGCGGTTTGACCAGATCATCGCGCCTGCCCTGCACGATCAGCGCCGGGCAGCGCAGGTATGGCGCGGCGGCTTCAGCCGTTTTGCCCACGCGCCGGAGCTGATCGAGCACACTCGTCGGGATGGCGAAATCCCTGACCACGGACTGCACGGCAGGATCGTCCAGATCGGCATCGGGCATCATGGCGCGCATGCCTTTGCGCGTCTCAGGGTCGTCAAAATCGAGCCTGATCAGGCTGAACGGACGGAAAATCGGCATGGCGTAGCGCAGCACCGGCAGCGTTTTCCAAAGCACATGATCGATCTTCCAGAAGGGGCTGAGCAGCGCCGCGCCTGCGGGTTGCAGATCAGCCGCCGCGTGGAGGCTGAGCGCGCCGCCCATCGACCAGCCGACGATGATCACGAGATCGTGCTGGCGTTTGAGCGCGTCGAGCGCCGTGTGAACATGCAGCGCCCAGTCTTCCAGCCGTTTTTCACCCAGCGAGGCGATCTGCGCGCCAAAGCCGGGGAGCAGCACGCCGTGAGCTGTCCAGCCGGCGGCATGCAGCGCCTCGCCGAGCGGGCGCATCTCGGCAGGTGTTCCGGGAAAGCCGTGAACGAGCAGCGCCGCCGGGCTGCCGGAACCCGCATCCAGATGGAACGGCTGATGTTCCTCGCCGGCGAATACGGCGGCAAAACGCTCAATGACTTCGGCGGATGGTCGCGAACGGCTAGCCCTCGCCATGCACAGCCTCGGCGTGTGTCTCGCGCCTGCCGTTGCTATAAACCGGCATAACCGCAGAGGCCGGCTTGTGCCGCGGAACGATCAGCCCATGCCAGATATCGAAGACGAACAGGAAGGCTCCCTGCACAGCGATACCGATGCCGATGCCTCGCTTCCGGTCGTCCTCACGGCTGCGGCGGGCAAAGCTCAACCCGCCCAGAATGTACAGAATGTCCAGCCCGGCATTGATCCAGAGCAGCCGCCAGAGTTTGGTCGCTTCGCCTGCCATGACCGGCTGCGCATCCGCCTGCGCGCCGAGCTTCTCGCGGCGGCTGAGCGTTCCGCGCTGCCCGAACCAGCCAATCGCTGCATTGATAACCGCCCAGCCCATGAACTGCGAGGCGACCCCGCGCCAGAATTTGCTTCCCAACAGCATGAGCAGCCCCAATCCGAAGCTTGCCGCTGCCCATGTGAGCAGGCGCTGCGAAACCCGCGCCGAAAATTCCCAGATCGTCATATCCCTCTGTCCTCGTCCACTTCCTTCAGACCCAGCCCTCTGCGGATGAACGGCGGCACACGGCGCTGGCTTTCCTTCGCCATGACCAGCGTGATCCCGACCGTCACCAGCAGATTGGTCAGGAAGAAGAACAAGCCTTCTTCCAGCGGCAGCTTGCCGCCGATCAGATAATCGACCGATTTTTCCGGGTTGATCGTCCATGTGCCGCTGTCGATCGCCAGCGAGTCAGACAGTCCGAGATACAGCGTCGTCGGAATTACGCCGAGCGCGATCAGGCGGCGATGCTGCCACAGGATATCCCCGCCGAACAGCGTCTGGAACATGATCGGCAGCAGCGCCCAGCTCAGCATCAGGCTCAGATACGTGCGCTTCCTGGGTCCACGGAACAGATTGTAGACCGACCACACCCATACCCCGGCAATCGCTGTCGTCAAACCGATGCGGGCGCGCCAGCCGTTCTGAGGCGGCTTCTCATCATGCGGCGTAAAGCGCGAGAGCAGCACCGTCCAGACGCCGGTCATGAGCGTTTGCAGCACGAAGAACGAGTATTCCTCGATCGGCACGTAGCCGATCCGCCCGACGACGAGCTTCGGGTCATACCACCAGACACGGGTAGCGACGAGATAGTTATCCCAGGGCGTGGTATAGGCGACCGCCACCCCGACCAGCCCGGCGAGCGCCGCTTCTGCAGGAACGCCGCGCAGCTCATCCGGCACAGACCGGCCTCGTTTGTGCGCACGCCAGTTGAGAAAGGTGAAGATCGCCAGCGGCAGGACGACGAACTTCGCCAGAAAACCGAAATATTTCATACAGGAATGATCCGATCGCGCGGTAGCTATGACTGCAATTTAACCACAGACGATGGAAGACGGTACAGAGGGTTGGATGAGACTCAGTATAGAAAACGCGCCGATCAGACGCGCCTGCGCTCCAGATCGCGCAGGACGACCGCCGCCGTGTTGCGCCCGGATGCCCCCATGATGCCGCCGCCGGGATGGGTACTTGCCCCTGTGAGATACATCGCCCTGATCGGCAGGCGATAACCGCCGAGTGTGAGCGCGGGACGCATCATGAACATCTGATCGACCGACATCTCTAGATGCATGACATTGCCACGATGAAGATCAAGCTCGCGTTCCAGCCAGGCAGGCGTCTGTACCAGGCGACCCTGCACCGCATCCGGCGTCATGTTTGGCGCGTACCGCCGCAGCACGTCGAACATGCGGTCAGCCTCACGATCCCCCAGGGAGTCCCACGATTCGCCATCCGCCAGCGTATACGGGTAATACTGCCCCCACAGGAACAGCACGTGCTTCCCCGGCGGAGCCAGTGAGGGATCCACCGCTGACCATGTCATGGCGATCAGCGCGGGGTTCTGTGACGGCCGCCCCGCCAGAAAATCGGCGTAGGCGCGTTCGAGATATTCCAGAGACGGGCAGAGGAACTGCATCGCAGTGTGATGCTCGGCGGGTGCGCCGTTCTCATGCGGCGCGGCTGTGTAATTCGGCAGCGCGTCCACCGCCATCCGCACCATCATGCCGAAGCCGTTGCCGGCGCGGGACTTCTTCAGCAGGCGCTGCGCCTGAGGCGGCGCGGCATCACCGAGCAGACGCGCCGTGGTATAGATATGCGCTCCGCTGACGACGACTCTGGCGGTGATCGTCTCGCCATTTGCCAGACGTGCGCCGCGCGCGCGCCCGCCGCGCACGATGATCTGCTCGACCGGCGCGTTCGTCTCGATCCGCCCGCCATGCGCCGTGATCATGTTCGCCAGCGCCTGCGTCAGCATGCCGCTGCCGCCGCGTGGGCGCTTCATGCCGCTCACGTGATACATCGGATGCCAAAGCGCAAATGGCGCAGACAGCGGCTCACTGGGCGGCGGGCCGCTCTGCGCTGCCATCCAGCCGATCAGCGCGGCGAGCTTCGGCGAGGTGAACGCCTCACGCAGCACCTGTCCGTAGCCGTGCAGCACATCGCTCAGGCGATCCCACAAGCCGGGGCCGAAACCCTGCCGAGCGACGAGATACCTGCCGAGGTTGAGCGGCGTCGGCGCGTGAAGGAATGCTTCGACCATGCCTTCCGCCATCGGCATCCAGCGCGTGATGAAGGCGTGATAGGCGTCAGCATCAGGCTGGCTGAGACGGGCAATATTCTGGCAGGTCGCCTCGACACTGCGATAAATGGTGATCGCTGTGTCATCCGGGAAGGGGGCAAAAAACAGGGGATCGCAGTCGATGTATTTCAGCCCGTAATCCGTCAGCCTGAGATCGCGGATGACGGGCGTATGCTGAATCAGGATATGCGCCGAGCCGCCGAGATCAAACTGGTAACCGGGGATGATCTCCTCGGTCACGACCGCGCCGCCGACCTTGTGACGGCGTTCGAGGACGATGACGCGGTAGCCAGCCTGCGCGAGATAGCCGGCGCAGATCAGCGCATTATGACCCGCGCCGATGATCAGCGCGTCACAGTCGGTCATCTACTGTCGCTTGGCTTCGAGCGCTGCGGTCAGCGCCTCACGTACAACTTTGGGATCCGCCTTGCCGCCGAGCTGCGCCATGACCTTGCCCACCAGCGGTCCGAAGACCTTGTCCTTGCCGCCCAGAAA
Organism: Anaerolineae bacterium CFX9; assembly: GCA_030263515.1. Classification (GTDB taxonomy): domain Bacteria; phylum Chloroflexota; class Anaerolineae; order Aggregatilineales; family Phototrophicaceae; genus Flexifilum. Next base: position 10,595 of record SZPD01000053.1, read on the forward strand.
ATCGGCGACAAGCGCGGCATTTTCCGCCAGCACCTGATCGACAGCCTGTGTGATGACGCTGCTGTCGCTGATCTGCGCCAGTCCCTTTTCATCGACGAGAGTCCTGGCATCCTTGCCTGTCTCCCACATGTCGGTGAGCAGCGCCGCCGCGGTGTTCTTGTTGATGACCCCTTCATCGACGAGTTTGACCAGCGCGCCGAACTTCTCCGGCGTGAGCGTCGTCTCGCCAAGCGCCTCACGTTCGATGCCGTTCTGGTTGAGCAGGCTGAACAGGCTGCCGAGCATCCAGTTCGCCGTCGATTTCGGGTTCGCGCCGTCTGCGATCGCGGCTTCATAGTAGTCAGCGACGGCGCGCTCGGCGACCAGCACCGAAGCATCATAGCGGCTCAGCCCAAGCTGGCTGATGAAGCGATCTCGCTTGGCGTCGGGCAGTTCCGGCAGCGAGGCGCGCACTTCCGCCACCCACTCACGGCTGACATGGACGATCGGCAGGTCCGGCTCCGGGAAGTAGCGATATTCCTCGGCGCTTTCCTTGTAACGCTGAACGACGGTGCGCTGGCGCACCTCATCCCAGCCCATCGTCGCCTGGCGCACGCCCTCGCCCGACTCCCACGCCCGGATCTGGCGTTCAACTTCGTACTCGATGGCTCGGTACAGGCTGCGGATGCTGTTGAGGTTCTTGACTTCCGTCCGTGTGCGGAAGCCGGTGTCCTCGCGGTGCATCACACTGATATTCGGCTCGATGCGCATGATACCCTTGCTCATGTCGCCATCGTTTACGCCGAGATAGCGCAGGATGGCGCGCAGCTTGCGCGCATAAACCTCAGCGCTTTCGGCGCTGTGAATGTCCGGCTCGGTGACGATCTCCAGCAGCGGCACGCCAGCGCGGTTGTAATCGATCAGGCTGCCATCATCAGTGTGCGTCAGCTTGCCGGTATCCTCTTCGAGATGCGCGCGGCGAATGCGGATTCGCTGCGTGCTGCCGTCGCTCAGGTCAATATCCACATAGCCGTTGACGCACAGCGGGCGATCGTACTGGCTGATCTGGTAGCCTTTGGGCAGATCGGGATAGAAGTAGCTCTTGCGGGCGAACTGATTGACCGGCGGGATCTCGCAGTTGAGCGCCAGCCCGACCATCATCGCCATTTCCAGCGCGCGCTGATTGATAACCGGCAGCGTCCCCGGCAAACCGAGGGACACCGGATCGACAGCGGTATTGGGCGGCGCGGTCACGCTGTCCACCACCGGGCAGGGGCTGAACATCTTGGTCTCGGTCAGCAGTTCGGCATGAATCTCCAGACCGACGATCGGTTTCCAATCACTGTGGGACATGCAAGCCAACTCCGTGCAGGGAAGATGCAGTCAATGTAACGCAAAGAGGCGCGCGACGCTATGTCTGCTCTGCCGGGCGATCGGCCGGTTTGGCAAAGATGATGCGCCCGGCTTCCTTATTGATCAGCTTGGTGACTTCGACGTAAATAGTGCGATCCATGAAACTGCGCCCATTTTCGACAATCACCATCGTGCCATCCTCCAGATAGCCGACGCCCTGCCCGACTTCCTTGCCTTCCTGAAGGATGCGCAGCGCGAAGACCTCACCGGGGATATAGGCGGAACGAACGGCGTTCGCCAGCATATTGATATTCAGCACGGTGACACCCTGCGCGCGCGCCACCTGGTTCATCGGGAAGTCGATCGTCAGGATGGGCGCGTTGAGCGTGATCGCCAGCGCGATCAGCTTGTCGTCAACCTCATTGACTTCTTCCGGGTCGTCCTCAACGATCCGGAAATCGATGCCCGGATCGCGCTGAAGCTCATTGAGCTTCGCCAGCCCGCGCCGGCCGCGATTGCGCCGCTGCGTATCGCTTGAATCGGCGACGCGGTGCAGCTCGCTGATGACGAAGCGCGGCACGATCAGCGTGCCACCGAGGAAACCAGTCTTGGCGATATCCACGATACGCCCGTCGATCAGCACGCTGGTGTCAAGCAGAAGCTGATTGGTGTTTCGGTTCGGGTTGAGGACATCCTTGCTGCCGATACCGAGCCATTCATGCATGAACGTCCAGATTTCGCGGGAACGCGCGTTGAAGATTGTGGTCGAGAGATAGCCCAGGACGATCGACAGCAGCGGCGGCAGCAGATTTCCCCACGGTGGATCGAGCTGGGCAAACGGATAGGCCAGCAGCAGGCTGATACCAAGCCCCAGCAGCAGACCGATCATGCTGGTGAAAAGCACTTCAACCGGCATTTCGGTGATGGTGCGGCGCACCTGACGGATCGGGCGCAGCGTCAGGATGGGCGTCAGGATCAGCCCGAACAGAACGCCGACGAGCGCGAAGATGACCGATGTTGCAATCTCTGGCAGGCGGAGCGGGCTGGCGAGTGAGACGCCGATGCGAGCGCCGATGATCGCGAAGATCACCATGCCGATCATACGGAAGGCGAATTCAATGGACATTGCAGTGCTCCCAGAATAATCGAGCGTCCGGCTTGCCGGGGTAAGCAGATAATTGCGCTTCGTGCCGGCAGAGACGCATCAATAAAGCGAGAACAAGCAGGAGACCTGCCGATTCGGTGTTTCAGCGTGTGAGGCGCATCATAAATTCGACACGCGGTCACGGCTGACCATTGTGAACCAGTGCTATTCTATCATGCTAACATTCGCAGCCCATCAGCGTCAATCCGGGCAGCCTATGACGGAGGGCAAACGTCATCGGGCGGCTCAGTGGTTTGTGTGGATGAGGCCGAAGGCAATGACCGGAATCAAGGGTTCATCAGCAGGCGCTGACAAAGGCATCCGCTGAAAAAAACACAGACATCGGCTTTCAGGCTAACCGGCGAACCACTTCCGGCGAGAATTCGAGCAGCGACTGGAGATGCACATCCGCCAGCGCAAGCAGCTCCGGCGAGAGCGGAAAACCGGGGCTGGGCACGGCAATGGCTTTCATGCCGGCAGCCTTGAGCGAGCGCAGTCCATTGCCAGAGTCTTCGATGCCGATGCATGCTTCAGGCGCGACGCCGAGCCTGCGCGCCGCTTCAAGATAGATATCTGGCGCGGGCTTGCCGCGGGGGATGGTATCGCCGAAGACCATCGTCTCGAAAACGGCATCGAGCTGCGTCAGCCGCATCACCGTCTGGATGACTTCCGTCGGCGAGCCGGAGGCCAGCGCAACCCGAAAATTCGCCGCCGCTGTATGCACCGCGTCCAGCGCGCCGGGCAGCGCCGGCAGATGCTGTTCCAGCATGGCGATCACGCGCCCTTTGACATCCGCCATGATCGCTTCCAGGGTCATCTCACCTTCCAGATGCAGCCGCTCCTGCATGACGTGCGCCCACTCGATCGTGTTGCGCCCCATCGCGGCGCGCTGATCGTCCATCGTCCAGGTCTTGCCCAGGGCAGCCGCAAACTCCACCCGTGCCTGAAGCCAGTAGGCTTCGGAATCGACCAGTACACCATCCATATCGAATATCACGGTCGTGATCGTCATCGCGAATCTATCCCTCTGGCTGAAGCTAAACGCGCAGCACACTGGCGCGCCGATATAATCAACTGTACATTCAAGATAATGGACTGTCATGCCTCAAAAGGACAAGAGCCGGTGTTGAAGCGATTTCCGGGAATGCCGATACTGGCGGCAGCGCTGCTGCTGTGCGTGAGCGCCGTCACGGCACAGAGCCGAATCTGCCCGGAAATTGTGGTTGAGGCGCTGCGTTCGCTGCGTGATAACTGCCAGGCATTGCCGCGCAATGTCGCCTGCTATGGCAACATCAGGGTCGAGGCGGAATTCCGCGACGAAACTGCACTGATGAGCTTCAGCCAGCCATCGGATGTGATCGGGCTGGAGAGCCTGCGCAGCATCCGCACTGTGCCGTATCAGGAACAACCGCCCCAGTGGGGGATTGCCGTGCTCAAGGCACAGGCGAACATCCCCGAAGCGCTGCCCGGTCAGGCGGTCACGCTGCTGCTGATGGGTGATATTTCGGTCGAAAATGACCCGGACTATGCCGGCTCGTCCATGCAGGCGATCCGTGTCACTGCCGGTTTCAATGAGCCTGAATGCGATCTTGTGCCTTCCTCATCACTGACCATTCAGGCTCCGCAGGGACTGACCGTCGATTTTATCGTCAATGGCGCGCAGATCAGCGTGAGTTCCACGGCGATCATCCGCATCACACCGGAAACGGGCGGCGGTGAACAGCTCTCCGTCACGCTGATGGATGGGCAGGCGCGGGATACAGACGGCAGGGCGATCCCGTTCGGTTACACCGTTTCCGCCCCGCTGGATGAGCGCGGACTGATCGCTGCGCCGCTGTCTGCGCCGGGGATCGTTCCCGCCGAGGACCTGCGGACATTGCAGCGGCTCCAGCTCATCCCGGACGATGTGATGAGTTATCCGCTGCTCCTGCCGCGCCAGCGCGAGATCGCCATGGTCGCCGCGCTGAATGACGGCTGGCTGAGCGTGCTCGATCCCCGGCTGGTGCGCAGCCTGATCGATCTGCTGATCGCGCGCGGGCTGTCGCCATTCGCGCTGGAAGATCTCGCCTATGATGATGTGCTGGCGCTGCTGGATGCCGAAATTCCCGACGATATCCCCGGCACAGCGCTCGGCCGCTCGCTGGCGGCAACGCTGCGCAGCCTGGAGCCGCTGCTCCGCCAGGCAGATGCCCGTGATGACGCCGTCCGCCTGAGCAGCCTGGTGAGCGATCTCGGTTATCCCGCCGCTTTCAATGAGGATCTGTTCGATGATCCGGTGTTTGCGGCAATGCTTGCGCGGGTTCGGGCTGATCGTCCGCAGGTTGAGGTGCTGCCAACACCGCGCCCGCCCGTGCCCGCGGGAACATTCACCGGCAGCAGTGTCAGTCATGATGACGATGATGATGACGATGATGATTAAGCCTGTCATGCAAGGAGTTGATCTATGATGTCTCGCCGGTTCTCGTTCCTGAGCACCCTGTTTGCCCTGATGATGAGCGTGAGCCTGGTGGCGGCGCAGGCAGGCGGGACATGTTCCGCGCTGGTGGCGCAGGCGCTCCAGGCGCTGCAATCCAACTGTGGCGACACGCCCCGCAACGGAGCATGTTACGGCTTCAACAACGTGGAAGCCAGCCCTGCCCCCGGCGCGACCAATGTCCAGTTCAGCCGCCCGGCGGATATAACTGATCTGGCCAATCTGAGCGCCATCCGCACACGCGGTTTCAACCAAGCCAGCGGCGAATGGGGTATAGCTGTACTCAAGGTGCAGGCGAACATCCCGGACGCCCTGCCCGGTCAGGCAGTCACGCTGCTGCTGATGGGGGATGTCACTGTGCAGAACGCCGCCGGAAGTGGGCAGACTCCGATGCAGGCGATCCGCCTGACAACCGGGCTGGACTCGCCCAACTGCCAGACGCTGCCCCCTTCCACGCTGACCGTGCAAAGCCCGCGCGGCTACACGGTCAATCTGAGCGTGAACGGCGCGGATATCAACCTGGGATCATCGGCGGTGATCCGCACCAGCGCCAATGACGGGCTTCGCCTGACAACGACCGACGGACGCGCGCACTTCTCCAATGGGCAGAACGTGCCGGTCGGCTACGCGGTTGAAGCACGGCTGAACGCCGATGGCGATCTGATCGCAGAGACGATCGCCAATGCCCGCATGATGACGCGCGAGGAACTGCATGACTTGCAGCGGCTGTATTACGTCCCGGACGGCGTGATGAGCTACAACTTCAATATCCCGACCGAGCGCGAGATCGCCATGCTTGCCGCGCTGGAGGATGACTGGCTCAACCTGCTCGATATGACGCTGCTGCGCGCTGTGCTCAATGCGCTGGCGCGCGCCGGTTTCGGACCTGCCGACCTGGAAGGCATGTCGATCGATGACCTGGCGTTCCTCGTTGAGGATGAGCTGTACGACGCCTTCCCACGGCTGGCAGACGCCTTCCTGAACAACGTCTACGCGCTCTATGACGAACTCTCTGCCATCGACATCACCGAAGAAGGCGAGCTGAGCTACCTCGACCTGATCGAGGAATATGGCTACGACCCTAACTTCGACAACGACATCTACGACGACGAATACTTTGCCGACTTCTTCAACTTTTTTGAGGAAGATGACGATTGGTTCTGGGATGACTCGTGGCTGGATGATTATGAGCTGTTCGCTGAATACGACGAGTTTGAGGACGATTCGGCGTTTGAAGACAGCGGAGACGACTTCCATGATGATGGGGACTTTGAGGACGACGACGGCTTCAGTGATGACAGCGGCGCTGATGATGGAGGTTTTGACGACGGATCATCCGACGAAGGAGCGTGATCGGTCATGATACTGGAAGTCATCCATCGCGCGCCGGAAGGCAGCCCGAA
>SZPD01000479.1 GCA_030263515.1 Anaerolineae bacterium CFX9
CAGCATCCCATTGGCACGGATCGCCTGCGAATAGGGCCCAATGGCTGCGGGAGCCTGGCTGGTTCGGATCACTTCCTTCATGATAGCATGTCCTTTTCTTGCCTTTCAGCGCTGCGAATTGGATACAGGACAGGCACATCAGAAATCCGGCAGGGATTTCTGAAGGGTTATGGCGAACGACACGCCGGTTTTCCTTCTTTTCTATCACCCGGCTCTGAAGCTGATGCACTTGCCCCGCAATTGGATATGTTCAATGAATATACCAGCCTGCTGCGCGAAGAGTATAATGAACCTCATCAATACGTCCGGAAGCGATGGGTTCGCTCACCGCTGAAAGTATTAAGGAGCGCCGCAGCATGAGCAAGGTTTGGGGACTGCTGCTCGGTCTGGCGGTCGGGGCGGCTTTCGGAGCCGTGCTGGTCATTTTGTTTTCGCCTGCGTCAGGAGAGAAATTCCGCCGCCAGCTTCAGCAGGGTTGGAATGAGACGCTTGACGAAGCCCGACAGGCTGCCGGGCAGCGCCGCATCGAACTGGAAGCCCAGTTTCAGCGGATGAAGCATGGCGGCTGAGGCAGGATCATGTATGACTTCACCGCTTTCCTCCGCACGCTTGTTCGCTATACATTGCTGGGTGGGGCGGTCGGCATTCTTGCCGGCACTGCCTCCGCCATCTTTCTCGTCTCGCTGGACTGGGCGACATCAGTTCGCCTGTCGCTGCCGCTGCTCGTCCTCGGTCTTCCGCTAGGCGGTTTTGCCGTCGGCTGGATCTACCATCGTTTTGCAGGAGCCGCTGCGGGCGGGAACACCCTCGTCATCGAGACTCTGCACACGGATGATGATGCGGTGCGCATCCCCCTGCGGATGGCCCCGCTCATCCTGCTCGGAACGGTCATTACGCATTTCTTCGGGGGTTCCGCCGGGCGTGAAGGGACGGCGGTGCAGATGGGGGCCAGCCTTGCAGAAGGGCTGCGCCGCCTGCTTCGGCTGGGGCCTATCGATCGGCGGCTGCTGATCATGGCGGGGATCAGCGGCGGTTTCGGGTCAGTTTTCGGGACGCCGGTCGCCGGGCTGATCTTCGGCATGGAAGTTCAGCATGTCGGGCGCATCCGCTATGAGGGCCTGATCCCGTGCCTGGCGGCGTCGTTCGTCGGCGATCTGGTGACGCGCGCGTGGGGTGTTGCCCATTCGCATTATCCGGAGTTTGCGCCAGTCGCGATCGACCCCGGACTGCTGATCAAGGTGGTGATCGCGGGCTGTCTCTTCGGCCTGACGAGCCTGGCCTTCATCGAGCTGATTCATGGGATCAAGCATCTGCTGGCGAAGTACATCGCCTATTCGCCGCTCAAACCGGTCGTCGGCGGTCTCGTCATTATCCTGCTGGTGATCGTCTTCAACACGGAGGATTATCTGGGGCTGAGCCTGCCGCTGCTGAGTCACAGCCTCGACGGGACGGGCGTGCCCGCCAGCGCTTTTGCCCTCAAGCTGCTCTTTACAGCCGTCACCCTCGGTTCGGGTTTCCTGGGTGGCGAAGTGACGCCGCTGTTCGCCATCGGCGCATCGCTGGGTTATACGCTTGGGGCCCCGCTTGGCGTGGATCCATCCTTCATGGCGTCGCTGGGATTCGTCGCCGTGTTTGCGGGGGCCAGCAATACGCCGCTCGCCTGCGCCCTGATGGGGATCGAGCTGTTCGGCGGCGGCGCGCCGGTCTATCTGGTGCTGGCATGTGTCATGGCCTATCTCGCCAGCGGCCACCGCAGCATTTATGGCAGTCAGCGCGTGGATACGCCGAAGAACAACCGTGATCTGCCGAATGATCGCGCCATTTCCACGCTGAACGGGCTGAGCCGAAGGGAGCATCCTTGAGCGCGATACGCCGCTGCATTTCCTGTGATGGCTATGGCTGGATCGAGGATGACGAGGCCGGCGTCATCGACTGCCCGTGGTGCGCAGGCGTCGGTTACGTCTATCATGGTGAGGATCAGATCGACCGCCGGATTCCGTCGGAGGACTGGGATGCCGTGAGCGAGACGCTGGAGCGGCTGGAACATGAGCGCCTGCGCGAGATGGGCTACAGCGGCACTGCCCGGAAGCCGTGGGAGCAGGAAATCCGCAAGCGAAAGTGAAGCCGCGCGGCTGCTGTGGGATTGAAAGACAGAGGACACGACGTTCTGCTGCGCGTGTCCTCTGTTTATTTCCGCTAGCCGATGAGGTCGCGTACCTCGGCGCGTGTTGGGAACGAGACCTGCGTACCGGGTTTGAGCACCGATCGCGTGGCGATGGCACACGCCAGCCGGACCGCCTCGGCGATCGGCGTTCCGCGGCCGATCAGGTAGGCGAAGC
>SZPD01000054.1 GCA_030263515.1 Anaerolineae bacterium CFX9
TGAAGCCAACACTGACCCGAAACGAAAGCCTGCGCAGATCCTCAGCGCCGGAATATTCGGCGTCAGCCCGCTGATCGCGCGTGAGATCCTCTATCGGAGCGGCTGGACACCGGATCAGCAAACGATCGATTTTGAACGCCTTTCCGAGGCGGTTGCGGAGGTCGTATCTCCTCTGCTGCGCCGGGAATGGCAGCCGGGAATCGTCGAGACGGAGAGCGGCGTGGCCGCCTTCAGCGCTTTCCACCTGAAGCATATGGAAGGCTGGCGGCCTGTAACCTCGATGAGCGAGGCGCTCAATGCCTACTATACCGAGCCGAGCGGTTTTGATGCCTACAAGGCAGGCAAACAGCCGGTGATGGAGGCGATCCGTGAGGCAGAGGCGAAGCTGAATGCCCGGCTGGCATCGCTTCAGCGTTCCATGACTGATGATACGGAGCGCGAGCGCCTGCGTCAGTCCGGCGAGCTGATCCTGGCGTATCAGTATGCGCTGACACAGGGGCAGACGGAACTGATCGCGCAGTATGATGCCGAGTCGGAACCGCTCACGATTGCGCTGGAGGCAGATCTTGCGCCCGTGGAGAATGCGCAGCGCTATTTTGATCGCTACAATCGTGCCAAGCGCGCCCTCGATGATGTGCCGCGCCTGATCGCTGAAACTGAAGCTGAGCTTGCCCAGATCCGGCAGCTTGCCGTGGATCTCGATCTGGCTGCCAGTTGGCCGGACATTGATGAAGTTCAGCAGCAGCTTCAGGCGGGCGGGCATTGGCGCGGACCTGCGCGGCCGAGAACAACAGCGGCGCAGAAGAGCGCCCCGCTGCGCATAGTCACCGAGAGCGGCTTTGTCATCTGGGTGGGCAGGAACAGCCGCCAGAATGAACAGGTGACTTTCGAAAAAGCGGGCCCCTTCGATCTCTGGCTGCACGCGCGCGGCGTTCCCGGCGCGCATGTGATCATCCGGCTGGAGGGCAGGCAGCCTCCAGAGGATGTTATCGAGCGGGCAGCGAGCTTGGCGGCGCATTACAGCGCGCGGCGCAGTGACAGCCGGGTTGAAGTGGACGTGACTGAACGTCGCCATGTGCGCAAGATCAAGGGCGGCGGACCCGGACAGGTTACCTATCGTAACGAGACGACCCGCACGGCAGTTCCAAGAGACGAAAACGCATAACGTCAGCGAGAGCAAGGAAGGCAAACCATGAGTCAGCCGCTTGTACCCAAACCGATGACGCGCATCAGCCTGAAGGATTTTGATCCGGGCTATCGAGGCAAGTACAGTAAGGCGCAGGCGAAGGCTGAGGAACAGGTGCTGGAGGAGCGGCTGGAGCGGCTTCAGGAGATGCTCTACGCCGATGGACGCTATGCGCTGCTGGTGGTTTTTCAGGCGATGGATGCAGGAGGGAAGGACGGCGCAATTCGCAAGGTTTTTGATGCCGTCAATCCGCAGGGTGTGCGTGTTACGTCATTCAAGCAGCCAACACCGATCGAGCTGGCACATGATTATCTGTGGCGCATTCATCAGGAGGTTCCGCAGAAGGGTTTCATCGGCGTGTTCAATCGCAGTCATTATGAGGATGTGCTGATCGTCCGCGTCAATCAGCTTGTGGACGAGTCGGTCTGGAAAAGGCGTTATGACGAGATCAATGCCTTCGAGAAACTGCTGGCGGACAGCGGAACCCGCATCCTGAAGTTCTTCCTGCATATCAGCAAGGATGAGCAGAAGAAACGCTTTGAGGAACGCCTCAGCAACCCGGAAAAGCACTGGAAATTTTCAAAAGCTGATCTGGCGGTGCGCGAGAAGTGGGATGACTATATGCGCGCCTACGAGGATGCGATCAGCCTGTGCAATACCGCTTATGCGCCGTGGCACATCGTACCGGCGAACGCCAAGTGGTATCGTGATCTGATCATCACGAAAACGATTGTCGATACGCTTGAGGGGATGGGGCTTCGGTATCCTGAGGCAGAGCCAGATCTCGATCAGGTGGTCATCCCGGATTAGCAGCCTGATAGGCGCGCCGCGCCGCTTCCAGCACACGACCGACCGGAATATCCCTGACGCAGGGATGGTTTTCGGGGGCATCCGTTCCCCAGTCCAGAATGCGGCAGGGTCTGCATCCCATATTCGAGAACAGAATGGGGTGCTGTTCAGGATCCCCCCATGTGCCGAATTCTGTGGGGTCAGCCGGTCCGAACAGCGTGACGGTGGGCGTATCGACGGCGGCGGCGAGGTGCAGCGGCCCGCTGTCAGGACCCAACACCAGCGCTGCCCGCTGAAAAAGCGCGGCGAGCGTCCCCACGCGCGTGTCTCCTGCCAGGCTGATCGCGTCATGCTTCATCCTGCGCCTGATCTCATGCACCAGCTCAAGCTCATGGTCGCCCCCGGTGAAGATCACACGCGCATCGAGCTGATCGGCCAGCGTATCGGCAACCTGTGCCCAGTGATCTTCCCCCCAGCGCTTGACCCATGTCCCCGATCCGGGATGGATGCACAACAGCTTCTCATCCGAACTTACGCCGTGTTCGCTGAGATACCCCTGTACCCAGGCGCTGTCCTCTGCGCTCACGGAAAAGCTGAGCCTAAGCTGGGGATCCATGATCGAGCCGGTCAGCCGTTCGATCAGCAGTGCGTTTTGCCGAACCGCATGCTGGTGGACGAATGGAACGCGATCATTCAGAAAGTGCCCAACGTCGGGCAGATCGTAACCGATCCTTCTCCGTATGCCTGCCAGTTTGCAGACGAGCGCCCCCCACCAGTGATCGGGGCGCAGGATCACGGCGGCAGAGTATCCGATCATGCGGAGCTGGCGCGCGGTCCTGAGCGCAAACCAGTAAGGAGTGCGCCAGTTTTCCTTCGGCGTGCGTGTGAAGCCGGGGAATGCCAGCGTCAGCACCTGATCGACATCAGGATTGTTCGCCAGCACATCGGCCGCCCACCCGCCGACGAGCGCATGAATTTCAGCGCGGGGTCGCGCCTGGCGCAGGGCACGAATTGCAGGTGTGGTCAGCAGGACATCGCCGAGATGATCGGGGCGAATGATCAGAATGCGCTCCGTGGTCTGGCGGGCTGCGGGCAGCGTCGGGAGCTGCGCCAGAATGCTCAGGGCGGCATGCCGAATACGATGCTTGAGCGGGGGAGTATGGAAAGCTTCCGCCATGGCGCGATTCCGAAGCGCCAGCGTCTCTCTATCCACTGCGCTCATCCTCCAGAATATGCACGTACTGCGGAGCCAGTACCGACCAGTCGTAATGAGCGCGGACAGCTTCAGAACCGCGCGCCCTGATCTGCTCGCGCAGCGCCGGGTTTTTGAGCAGGCGGATGACCGCATCTGCAAACGGCTTCGGCGAGTCTGCCAGGATGACAGCAGAGAGGACAGCCTCAGAGAGACCAGAACACGCCATAGGAGTTGCGACTACGGCACAGCCGCCCGCCAGCGCTTCCAGAATTTTGAGCCGCGTCCCGCTGCCCATCCGCAGAGGTGCAATGTAGACGGCTGCCTGATGCAGATAAGGCTGAACGGATGGAACAGCGCCTGTGACGGTGACCTGACCGTGTGTGTGCAGGAAATTCAGTGACGGATGCGGGCGCTGCCCAACGACGTAGAGGTGCGCGTCATGCACCTGCGCTGTAATTAGAGGCAGCACTTCTCGACAGAACCACCCCACCGCATCGACGTTGGGGCGATAGTCCATCTTGCCCGTGAAGACCAGCGCCGGCTGTTTCAGAGGTTCGCTGGCGGGAAATGGCGTCTGGTACTGTTCGACATCGATGCCGTTGGGAAGCACGTGAACCTGTCCATCAGCGCGAAACCCGCGCAGCAGATCGGCGTCTTCACGAGAAACGGCGATGACTGTATGCGCCTGCTGGCAGATATGCTTCTCAAATACGCCGATGCGGCGTGACTGCACGCGAGAATACAGCGAAGCCAGCCGCGCGCGCAGTTCCATGCCGGGGGTTTCTGCAATCGCTGCCTGAAGGGCATATTCGGCATTGTGAGCATCGTAGATCAGCCGGGCTTCGGGTTGCAGACGCGCTGCCTGATCGAGATAGGCAGCCATTTCGAGACCTTCAAACTGGATGACTTCATATCGGTTCGATCTGAGCAGCAGGTTCAGCTCGGCGCGCATGGCTGGGCTTTCAAGGCGCTTTGCAAGATCTGCTGAAGGGGACAGGAAGAAGTCTCTCAGGCGTTCGATCCTGTTTCGCGCAGGGGCGCGCACCGTGATGATCTGCTGTGCGAGGCGTTCAAGCTCGGCGGGCAAATATCCCGGTTCATGGTCGGTGAAGCTCACAAGCGTGACTGTATGCCCGGCGTCAGCGGCGGCGCGCAGCAGTCCGTAGTTGCGCATGGCCCCGCCCTGATGCGGCGGGTAGGGAAGGGAAGGGGTGAGAAAAAGGATATTCACGAAACCGCCCTGTAAACGTTCAGCGTGCTTCGTGCCACGCTTTCCCAGGTGAACCCTGCCGCGCGGCGGATCGCCTGTTTTGCCTGTGCTTCTCGCCATGGAGCATCGGTGAGCGCGCGTTCCATGGCGGCTGCAATCGCCCTCGGATCATCCGGATCGACCATCAGACCGACATCGCCGACGACTTCGGGCAGGGATGAGCGATTGCTGACGATCGGCACTGTGCCACATGCCATCGCCTCAAGCGCCGGCAGTCCGAACCCTTCATAGTAAGAAGGCATGAGCAGTGCGGTCGCCAGATTATAGAGCGCGGGAAGGTGATCGTGCGGGATATCTTCCCTCAGCAGAATTTTTTCTCCAAGCCCCAGGGCTTCAATCTTCGTCTGGATATCTTCAAAAAGCCAGCCGCGTTTTCCGGCGATGATCAGCGGCGGCGCATCCGGCAGACGACGGAGAAGCTCGGCATATCCCTGCGCCAGCCCCAGCAGATTCTTTCGCGGTTCGAACGTGCCAAAATAAAGCAGATAGCCCTCAGGCAGGCGCAGCGCCTCACGTGCCGAGGATAAGGTGTCTTCATCCAGCGGTCTGAAGCGTTCATCCGCGGCAAGCAGCGTAACCGTGATTTTTTCGCCGGGCACATCCAGCAGCGCCATGATATCCTGCTTGCTCGACTGGCTGATGGTCAGAATGTGATCGGCGCGGCGGACGGCAAACCGGATCTGATCGTTGTAATAGCGCCGGCTCTCGGCAGTCAGAAACTGCGGATAGAGCAGGAAGTTGAGATCATGAACTGAGATCACATGGCGTCGGCCGCCGCGAAGCGGAGGGATAAAGTCGGTGCTGTGGAAAACATCCAGCCGGTGCGGCAGCAGCTCTGCGGACAAACTCCATCGTTCGAGCCGGTGATGCGACGGCGTCCACAGCGAGGCATGCCGCGAACGGGAGCCGATTCTTTTGTCGCGGGGCATTTTCCTGCTGTGAAAGACAGTCAGGTCGATTGTGGAATCCTGCAAGCGCTCAATCGCATCGACGAGCCGCGCGATGTAGGTGCTGATTCCGCCGACTCGATAGTAGGTCAGCCGCGCGTCGATGCCAATTCGCAGGGTGCTCATAAGCGGGCAGTATAGCGCTCTGCGGCGGGCGCGTCCAGATCAGAGCCAGCGGGCGCGGATCTGTTCCAGCATACCCTGAGCGTCGAGATCTGCCAGCGCACGATTGATCAGGCGAACCAGCGCCCCTCTGTCATGCCGCAGCGCGCCGACGACCGGCTGACGTGTGACGAAAGCAGCCTGCGCATCCCAGCCTGCATGCTCACGGAAATACAGCCGGCTGGAAAGCGCATCAACCAGCGCCGCATCCGCCAATCCCAGGCGGGCGGCATCCAGTGCCGCGGCTTCATTGCGATAGGTGAGCGTCTCAAAATGGGCGATACGCCGAAGCCAGCGCGCAGCTTCAGCGTGAGCTTCAGAACCATATTCAACTGCCAATGAAAGTCCTGCCATATCCTGCATGGACGAGATGTTGTCGCTGCTCACCAGGATCAGCCCGTTCGTGAGATACGGATCGGTGTAGGCGATGACATCTGTGCGTGCGGGATCGGGAGCCAGCGCCGCAAGCAGCAGATCGACCCGGTCAGTCAGGAGGGCATCGTACAGCCCATCAAAGCCGAGCGGCATGAAGCGCACTGGCATGCCGATCTGCTCTGCGACAGCGCGCCCCAGATCGATTTCCATGCCCTGAAGTTCTCCACCGGAAAACAGCGAGTACGGTGGATAACTGCCATCAACCCCGATCCTCAGTTCGCCATAGGGGAGAAGCTGTTCCGGGGTTGGATCGACGGCCAGCAGGCGGATGAGAAGGATGCCCGCTGCACAGATGGCTGTGATGGCTGCGGCAGCGCCAGATTTCATGTTCATGGCGCACCTGCCGGATCGGGAAGCCAGCCGAGTTCATCGGCGGTCTGGCCGGCTGCATAAGCCTGTATTGCCCTGTAGAGGGGGCGCGCTATAAAGTCTGTTGTGACCAGCGTGAAATTATCAGGATAGCTCAGGGTTGGCGCAGGGTATCGGAAGACCCATAGACACAGGGTTTCCAGCCAGTCCCAGTCTTCGTGTGCCATGCGAATGGCATCAAGGGTAAACGCGATCCGTTCGGCTGGGCTGACGGCATGTGACCATCGCGGATGATCATTCCAGCCCGTTTCCGTGATGAAGATCGGCTTGACGGTATCTCCATAGGCTTCCATGACCGACCGGAGCAGTTCTGCACGGCGAAAATTGAGCTGATCATCAGCAGGGGCAGCATCCGCCGGGTGCTGAAAGCCGTATGTGTGGACAGCCAATCCATCAAAGTAATCCGCCGCCCCCGCCTCATACATTTGCTGAAGGTACACGATGTCATTCAGCCCGGCGGGGCTGCCTTCCGGTTCAAGAGTCGGGGCCAGCGCGCCAGCCAGCACGACAACCGACGGATTTACGGCGTGTACCTGCGGATAGACCATCTCCAGCAGACGGACGTAGCTGGAAGGATCAACCTCACTGTAGCCCCATTCAAATGCCAGATTGGGTTCGTTCCAGATGATCAGATGGTCGATAGTGCCTGTATAACGTTCTGCCAGAGCGGAAGCATAGCGGGCGAAAGCGGGAAATGATGCTTCCGGAAGGGTATTCAGGGTGGTGCGCTGTCTGGCGTCATCGGAAATATCGCGCTGCGCCCACGCTGGAACCAGACCGAGACGAGCGATAATGCGGATGCCCTGATTGCGCGCATGCCGCACGATGCGGTCGGCTTGTGTCCAGTCGAAGCGACCTTCCTGCGCCTCGATGTAAGCCCAGGGGAAAAATTCAACGATCGCCGGCGCGCCCATTTCCCGAACCATTTGCAGGGAACGCTGGATCTTCCACTCATCCACTTCATCGATCAGCCGGGTATGAACGCAGAGACGCGGCAGTTGTGTGCTGACTGTTTGCTGCGGCTGAAGCGGCGCATGGGGCGGGGCGGGGCGGATCTGCGCGATCAGAAAGGCGAAAATCAGGCCGCGCATCAGCCATGCCATGACCTGTCTCACATGACGCTGTTCGAGCTGTCTCAGCCGTTCATGAAATGGAAGGGATCGAATACGGGAAAGGATTGTCATGGGGAAGTGCCCCCAGCAGGAATCGAACCTGCGCCTTTGCCTCCGGAGGGCAACGCTCTATCCGCTGAGCTATGGGGGCCACTGGGATGATTGTACTGGAAAAGAGACGCGAAATGCAATACCCTTACACGGCATGGAGTAGAGTCAATGAGTTCAACCTGTTTTACCCGCTGCCTGATAGTGCTTCTGGCCGCTGTATCGATCATGGGGTGTTCTGCGCTTGGCGCGACGGATGAAACCCGGCCGACGATCGAGGCAGAGCTTACTGAGCTGGTGGATGAGGCGACCAGCCTGGCTGCCACACAGGCATCCTACGGCACACAGACCAACGCCACTGCGATCGCGGCGGCAACGTATGTCGCCAATCTTGAAGGGGTGAATCGTGGGCTGGCGGTGACGCTGCGCGCCGCAGTGCCGCCGACTCAGCAGATCGTGCTGGACAGCGCTCCGGTTACACCGGGCATGAATGCGCCGATGGAAGGCTTCCTGATGCAGCAGCTCGTCGCTACTGAGGGAGGTGAACAGTTTACGGGCACGATCAGCGATTTCAATTCTGCGGTGCAGGTGGACGCCACGTTTGCAGCCGGAGAGACGGCATTCATTGCGGCAGTGGCGACCAGCGGCGATCTCGATACCGTGCTGACAGTATACGATCGTGTTGGCAATGTGCTGGCTCAGAACGATGATTTCAATTTCCAGGAGTCGCTCAACAGCGGGCTGACGTTCACCGCGCCCAACTCAGGGGTCTACATCCTCGAAGTGTCTCGCTATCAGGGAGCATCGGGGACGACCACCGGTTCCTTCATTCTGAGTATTTCCCGTGGGACGACCGCCGCCCCAACGCTTTCACTCTCGCAGCCGCAGCAGCAGCTTCAGACAGCGCAGGGAGGCGGCGCGGCCGCCGCAGACGGTTCCCCCAATCAGTTCACGCAGATCGCCACGGCTGCCGGCGTCCGTGAATCTGACGGATGCGCGTCCAGCTATACAACCAGCTTCAGTGTGGGGGCGTCACGGATTTATGCTACCGCGCGCGTCTTTAACGTGCGCGCCGGGACGAATGTCTACGTGCAGTGGTCAAATGAAGGACAGGTTGTCGCCACCAGCAGCACGTACACTGTGCCACAGGATGACCCCGATTTTTGCCTCTGGTTTTATCTTGAACCCTCAGATGCGCCGTTTCGGGCAGGCAACTGGAGCGCACAGTTCTTTTCCAACGGCGTTCCGCAGCAGCCGCCCGCCCAGTTCACCATGAACTAGCGTGATCTGGTCACATCTACGGGAACGTGCTAACATGGGCATGGCATCCTGAATTGACGTTGAGGATCATGACCCTGCGACTCGTGCGAGCGCGCGGCTGGATGGTCATCGCGCTTTTGACTCTGTGCCTGGCGCTGCCGCTGAGCGGTGTTCATGCCCAGAGCAATCCTTCCCCTACCCCCACTCCGCGCGGAAGCTACGTGATCGCGCCGGATATTTACGTGCGTGGGGGGCCCGGTGAATTTTTTGTCCCGGTGGGGCGGCTGGTTGCAGGGAACACACTCATTCCACTCAACCGCAGTGCTTCGGGAGAGTGGGTGCTGATCGTCTACAACCGGGGTTTTGGCTGGATACGCCGCGATCTCGCGTTCTGGAACATCAATGTCGATGATCTCCCGCTGTTTGACGAGACGAACCTCACCCCCACACCCGCATCCCTCGATCCGACCAATACACCGTTTATCCCGACAGCGACACCCCCCAGCAATTACATCAATGTGGGAGCGGCTGGCGCTTTTGTCCGTGTGGGGCCGGGGACGAATTACGACATTACCGGATATCTGCTCGATGGGGAGGCGATCGATGCGGTGGGGCGCTCAGAGACGACGGACTGGATCCTGATCCGCTATGGGGATGGTTTTGGCTGGGTCTCGCGGCTGGTTGCCCGGTGGAACGTCGATCTGGACGCGCTGCCCGTGCTCATCCCGCCTGACCTGACCCCCAGCGCGACGCCTACATTTACATCGACACCCACACGAACTGCCACGCCGACCCGGACGTTCAGCCCGACGGCGACCTTTACCGCATCGGCGACGCACACATCTTCTGCTACGTTCACTGCAACCCCGACCGAGACACCGACTGCCACGCACACGGCGACACATACCCCCACCGATACGCAGACCAGCACGCCCACGCCGCAGCCGACGGTGACTCTCACGCCTCTGATTTTTGCGACCAATACTCCGGTTGGCGGCGTCTCATTCCAGACCAATACGCCAGAGACGGCGATCCAGCCCGCACCCACTCACACGCCTGCGCCAGACACGGCAGCGTTCACACCTGTCAGCACGTCTTCACCAACTTCGACGCCGACGCTGACATCGACGCCTACCCGAACGCCGACGTTCACCCAGTCCTACACGGCGACCGCTGCCGATACGGCGACTTTCACGGCGTCGCCAACCCGGACGTTCAGCCCCACGGCGACTTTCACGGCGTCAGCGACTCATACAGCTACCTCGACGCTTACAGACACGCATACTTCAACGCCAACTGCCGAGCCGACGAGAGTCGTTACCTCTACTTCGACGTATACGCCCACCCCCTCGGAGACAGCGCCGCCGACAGCGGAGCAGGTGATCGCGCAGGCGGCAACCGAGAACCCGACGCTGGCGACATTTGCAGCCCAGGCCACCCGGCTGGCTGAAACTGGCTCGCTCACGACAGCCGCGGTGACACGGATTGCATCGATCACGCCTTCCGCTGTGCCGACACGTTCGCTGACACGCACCCCGCAACCGACAAATTCGCCGACGCAGACCCCGTCGCTGACAGCGACTCCTGAACCCACTGTCACGCCGTCACAGACGCCCGCACCGACGGATACACCCAGCGCCACGGATACACCGACGTTCACTTCAACGCCGTCCTCGACGCCGACACTGACCGTAACCCGGACTTTCACAGCGACGCCGACGACAGCCGCTGCGATCGTGATCACCGTGGCTGAGCCGACCCGCGCAACGGCCGCTGCGACCGCTGAACCCCCAGCAGCGCCGAGTTCCGAAAGCGCGCCGGTTTCGATACAGCCGGAACTGGTGATCGGCGGGGTGCTGCTGCTGGGGCTGCTGATTTATGTTGCGCTCTTCTGGCGTGCGCTGGTGAGCGGGGAACGCTATGCCAGCGGGTTTGTCATCAATGCCTGCCCGGTGTGCGGCAGGGGCGACCTGATCATCGAATCCAAGCAGGATCGTGTCTTTGGTATCCCGCGCACCCGCCACAGCGTTCGCTGTACGGTGTGCCGATCGATCCTGCGAGAAACCAGCCCTCGCCGCTGGCGTTACGCCATCGATCGGTCGGCAAATCCGACGCTGTTTGCGCGCCTGAACGGTCGCGAGATCGGTGAGGATGCGCTGAAGGCGCTTGGCCGGGGCGAAGTCCCTGAGACGATTCAGCCTCCACGGCGCGGCGCTGTCAACCCGCCGACTTTTGAAGACTCTTCGGATGATGAGGCATAGCGTGCCGCTGATCGAGTGTGTCCCGAATTTCAGTGAGGGACGCCGCCCGGATGTTATCTCCGCAATCACACAAGCTGCCGCCGGTCCCGACGTATTCATCCTCGATGTGAGCAGCGATGCGGATCACAATCGCACAGTTCTTACGATGGCTGGCTCGCCAGCGGCAGTCGCTGAGGCGCTGATGCGGGCTGCCCAGGTCGCCATTGAGCGGATAGACCTCGAACGCCACGAAGGGGTTCATCCGCGGCTTGGCGCTGTGGATGTGGTCCCATTTATCCCTCTGGAGGGGGTGACGCTGGAGGACTGTGCGCGGCTGGCGCGGGAAGTTGGAAAGCGGGCTGCCGACATGTTCATGCTGCCAGTTTATCTGTATGAGGCGGCTGCGCTGCGCCCTGAGCGCCAGAATCTGGCGGATATTCGGCGCGGCGGATATGAGGCGCTCAAAACCGACATCGCACACGATCCTGCCCGGCAGCCGGATTACGGTCCGGCAGCGCTGCCGCGCTATGGGGCTATGGTCATCGGGGCGCGGCTGCCGCTGATCGCCTTCAACGCCTATCTGGATACCTCCGATGTGTCGATTGCCAGAACTATCGCCGAGCGCGTTCGTGAGTCAGGCGGCGGTCTGAAGTATCTGAAGGCACTGGGGCTGCTGGTGAAGGGTCAGGCTCAGGTTTCGATGAACGTGATCGACTATCGCCATACTTCACTGCATACCATCCTTTCTGAAGTTCGTGCCCAGGCAGAATCTCTCGGTACGCGCGTGACTCATACGGAACTGGTGGGATTGTCGCCCATCGCTGCCCTGCTGGACGCTGCGCGCGAGAGCCTTCAACTGGAGGATGATATTCGCCGCCACATTCTCGAATATCGCCTGGACGCTTTTACCGGTCATTTCCGCGAATTGAGTTTTGAGTAGGACCTATGCGCGTCATTGGATTTGCTCTGCTTCTTCTGCTGATGGCTGCCTGCCAGCCATCCGATTCCCCGACCCCGTTTGCGGCGACTCTGCCGCCAACCCGACCGAACGCGATCGCGCTGGCGAATACGCTGGAATTCACAGCAGTTCCCACGGCGAACCCGCTTCCCAGCAGCACCGCGACCGTGCCGCCGACGGAGACCCTGACACCGTCTCCTACTGATACGCCGACGGAGACCCTGACACCGTCACTGACCCCAACGGATACCTTGACACCGACCCGAACGTTCACCCCAACGCGGACGTTCACGGCAACGATTCCGCCGACGGCCGCGCTGCTCGATGTGCCTACCACCGCCCCGACGAGCAATGATCCGTTTGCTACCGCGGCTCCGACATGGACTCCGCCGCCCCGGAATCCGGCGTTTGAAGTTCAGGATCACTATTATCTGGCGCGCCCGCTCTCCAATAACGCCGTCAACTATATTGCCCGCACCTATCCCTACGGCAATACCAGCGGCGGGCGGCTTCAGGTTCATCATGGTGTGGATTTCGTCAACCCGACCGGAACTCCGATTCTGGCGGCGGCGGACGGCACTGTCGTTCATGCCGGCGATGATCTCGTCACGCTGATCGGCCCTTATAACAATTACTACGGCAACTGCGTGATCATCCAGCATAATTTCACGCTGCCGGATGGGCGACCTGTCTTCACCCTTTACGGGCATATGTCCGCTGTCAACGTCCAGGTTGGGCAGACGGTGACGCAGGGGCAGCAGCTTGGCAGTGTCGGCGGCACGGGGATCGCTCAGGGTCCTCACCTGCATCTCGAAGTCCGGCACAGCAATCCGTATGACTTCAGCGCGACGCTCAATCCTGAGCTGTGGATGCGTCCCTATCCGAATTATGGCACTCTGGCAGGGCGCGTCACTGACGCGGCGGGCAACCGGCTTTACGATGTCACGCTGAATGTGGAGAGTACGGATATCAGCCGCTATGCCTTCACCTATGCCAATGACAGCGTGAATCCTGATCCGGTATTCGGCGAACATTTCACGCTGGGCGATCTTCCGGCGAACTACTATACGGTGACGGTGGGTGAACGGGGCAGGGTGCGCTTCCGCCAGGTCGTTTACGTGTATCCGAACCGGACGACGTTTATTGATGTGCAGCTCAACTGAAGATGGGATGTCGCAGGGCTGGCGATCATAGCCAGCCCTGCGACACGTATTGTCCTCAGCCGTTATAGACCCGGAAGGTCAGCGCAATCTGAAAATCGGTGATCGCGTCCACGCGCAGAACGGCGCGGTTGCCATTGGCGCTGATCATGCCGATCAGCATGCCTGCTGACAGCTCGGTACGCGGAATGCTGTTCCGTGTGATCACGGCAGGATCGATCAGGTCATAGTGGACGAAGGCGATATCGAGAGACGGCAGGATGCCGAGCCGCGCCCCGAAGATGGCATCCAGTTTCGGAGCGCCGCCGTCGGCATTCCAGTTGGCATCCCCCTGCACGAAATCGCCTTCCACATCGATCGTTTCGCCCAGGTTGAGCGTTTGCGATCCGACATTGCGTACCGGGCGATCGACGCTGTACGTCACGCTGAAGGTGTTATTCGCTTCTCCGAACGGGCCCTCATTGACCTGGAAGTTGACATCGGCAATGATGCTTGCGCCGTAAGTTCCCGTGCGCGTGAGAATTCCTGACAGCCCGATGATCGCAACCTGACTCGGCGCGAGCGAAGGAACCGGCACGCTGAGAGACAGATTGTCCGACGGGAAAACGCCGCCAATGCTGAACGCCCCCGTCGGTGTCGCCCCGATATTGCGGACGCTGACATTGGCGACGAAAGGCTGACCCGGAACGATGATCGAGGGCTGAATGGTCACATTGTCGATCACGATATCCGGCTCCAGCGAGGGCGTCGCCGTCGGCGGAACGACGGGCGTGGGCACGGGCGGCGGGTTGATAATAGGAACCTGGTTGAGATCGCCAAAAACATCAAGCAGATAGGTGGCAAGCCATCCCTGCTGCCCGCGATAAGTGATCACGACCCAGGCATTGTCTGCGCTGGCCCCGATCACGGTGGCTTGTTCACCCGCGCTGAGCTGCCCCAGAACCGGATAGATGATCCCAGGACCCGTGCGCACATTCTGGGTGCTGCTGCGAATGGTGATGACGACACCTGCCGGCGTAGCTGTGGGCGCAGCAGTTGGGGTGGGGGGAATGATCGTCACCTGTGGACCGCCGAGAATGGGCAGGTCTTCAGGCAGGCGCTGGCCCCCTGCATAGCGTGCCAGCGCCTCTGGCGCGCCGTAATCATTCAGGCGTGTAATCGTGACATTATCGTTCAGTTCTCCGCCGGCGAGCTGTGCAGGTCTCAGCAGACCCTGTACACCTGTGATGAAATCCAGCGCCTGAAGGGTTGAACCGAGATCCCCCGGCCGGCTGAGCGCCGCAGCCAGCAGCCGGACTGCATCGTAGGATGCTGCGTCCAGCGCCGACGGCAGCCGCGCGAAGGTGCGCACGTAGCCCGTCAGGAAGTCTACGCTGACGCTGTCAGCAGCCGTGAATGCCCATGTTGTGCTGGAGATGATACCGTTCAGAAGTCCGGCTGGAATCTGTGCCTGAAAGACGGGATCATCTGGCTGATTGTAGGCGAAAATCCCGCCGTATTCGGCTTCCCGCAGTTCACGCAGCGCAACTCCGGCGCTGCTGGGATCGCCGAATGCCACGATCACATCGGGGTTGGCGGCGATCAGCCGCCCGATGAGGCTGGAGAGTTCATCGGGCTGGCGCAGCAGCAGGGCAGGGCTGGGGGCGGCTCCGAGGGTGCTGGCGGCGGTGCTGAAGCCGATGGCATTGGCAGTGCTGGCGATATCGAGCTGAATGGTGGCGATCCGGCGCAGCCCAAACTCATTGATGAAGAAGCTCGCCAGCGCCTGACCCTGCACGGCGTCAGCAGCGCGCACACGCATCAGCCGTCCGCTGCTGTCGGAGGTGATGACAGTGTCGCCCGTGGCGGGTGTGAGCACAGGGACATTGAGCCTCTGGAGCAGGCTCATCGTGTTGAGGACTTCATCAGTTGACGAGGGGCCAATTGCTGCCACTACGCCAGCGCTGCGCAGCGCCGTCACGGCGGCTTCTGTCGTTACACCGCTGTTCGTCGCCTGCGTGATGATCTCCAGACGGTAAAGCTCGCCATCTGCGCCGCGGACACCGCCGGAATTATTGATCGTTTCTGCCGCAAGGCGGGCTCCATTCGCAAGCGGCCCTCGATCACTGTCAAGCACGCCAATGCGGAAAACGGCTTGCTGGGCAGAAACTGCCGTGGTCAGCGTGAGTACGACGAAGGCGATCAGCGCAGCCCGGATGCTTCGTGTCAGTCGTCTGTTCATCCAAACCCTCACTTTGCCTTGATTTTCGATTTTTCCCTGACTATACTGACTTTCGCCGCATTTTGTTAGTGGGTTTGGGATACGTTTCGGCTATGCAACGCGAGCGAATTGCCGATGACATCTACGTATTTGTAAGTGACCTTTATGTTCAGGCAACTGCGACGGTCATCGTCACGACCGAAGGCGTTGTTCTGTTTGACACGCTCCTGTACCCCGAAGAGACTCGTGCCATTCGGCGCTTCGTCGAGAATCGCCTCAATAACCGTGTGGCCTACGTGATCAACAGTCATTATCATGCCGACCATACGGCAGGAACCTGTCTGTTCCCCGAAGCGCGCATCGTCTCCAACACACTCTGCCGCGATCTGCTGGATCGCCGCGGCCGCGACAGCCTGGAACGGGCGCGCACGATGTCTCCTGACCTGCGTGATGTGGAGCTGATTCTGCCCGAAATTATCTTTGATCGGGGACATTTCACGCTTCATGTGGGCAACAAGACGTTCGAGATGTGGCTTACGCCGGGGCACAGCATGGATTCGATGGTTTGCCTGGTCAAGGAAGATCGAACCCTGCTGGGCGCGGACACTATGATGCCGCTGCCGTATTTCGTGGATGGCAGTTATGACGATTTTCTCGTCTCGCTGGCCCAGCTTCGCAATGGCAACTATGAGAATGTGGTTCAGGGACATGGAGATGTCATCCTGCGCGGAGAGATCGAGGACAAGATCAGCAGCGATATCGATTATCTGCTGGCGCTTCGCGACGCGGTTGATGCTGCCCTGAACGAGCAGCAGGTCGAGAAAGCCCTGAACGCGATCGATGTTGAGCGCTGCGGCAAGAGCCGAATTCTGCTGAATGGGGCGGTTGAACAGCTCCATCGCCAGAATGTGATGTCACTTGCCAGCCAGCGATGCCTGCTGATGCGGTCACAGAACAAGATGCTGAACGAATAAATCCAAGAGGGGGAGGTAGCGTGCGATGAACGATACTGTATATCTGACCACCGAAGGTAAGGACGATCTGGAACGTGAGCTTGATGTGCTGATCAATGTCAAGCGCCCTGAACTGGCTCGCAAGCTGACTGAAGCAGTTGCGCAGGGTGACCTGAAGGAAAATGCAGACTATCATGACGCCAAGGAACAGCAGGCGTTCATTGAGGGGCGTATCAAGTATATCGAGACGATCCTCAAGACGGCTGTTGTTGTGGAGAACAACGGCAATACGGATGTTGTCAGCATTGGGTCTCAGGTGACGATCGTCGAGGATGGGAGTACCGAAGAAGAGACGTATACCATCGTCGGCGCGGCGGAAGCCAATCCCTCTGAGGGAAAGATTAGCAACGCCAGCCCGATCGGTTCTGCGCTGCTGGGAAAATCGAAGGGCGCAAAGGTCAAAGTGAGTACGCCAGCGGGTGAGCTGTCTTTCAAGATTAAGCGGATCAACTAGGTTCTGCCTGAGCAAGACAAGAGGGTAACCTATGTGAGTGGTTACCCTCTTTTGATTCTAGACTGTGCTGCAAACCTAACGCAGCGGGGTGAAATCTCCCGTCCCGCCAAACGGATCATCGTCATCCCGGCTGGCGGGCGGCG
>SZPD01000055.1 GCA_030263515.1 Anaerolineae bacterium CFX9
GTCCGCCAGAATCTGGTTGGCCGCCGCTGCCGCTTCGTCAAGGACTTCCGCCGCCGGACGATCTGTCAGCAGCACGGTGTCGATCGCCTGCGTCACGACGTTGCGGATGGACGGGAACGCGCCGACCAGCGCGCCCGACGTTGCCGAAGTCACCGTGCTCTGCGCGAGCTGGTTTGCCGCCACGCTGAAATTGGGGTTGGCTTCAAACCAGCCCTGTTCTTCCAGCAGTGCGGCCGTGCTCTCGCGAATGGCGATGTAGCCGGTCGTCTGATGCCACGAAGCGTCGTTTTCGGTGCTGGACAGCCACAGCAGGAAGGTCAGCGCGCCATCCTGAACATCTTCCGGCAGCCCGGCGGTGAGCCACAGGCTCGCGCCGCCGATCAGGTTGCCCGTCCAGCCCGTTTCCTGGTTGTAGGGCAGGAATGACGCCACCACTTCAAAGCCGTTGTCGATACCGGTCTGCGTATAGAGCGCGGTGTCGCTGCTGCTGTAGGCAGCCATGGCAACCTGCTGGCTGCCAAATGCCTGGTCAACTGTCGCCCACGACGCGCCGCCCTGCGCACCGCTGTAATACAGGTAGCCGGCAGCAAGCATTTCATCCAGCCATTCGAGAATGGCGACGCCGGCTTCGCTGTTGAATGTCACTTCGGTAGCGCGGGCTTCGCGGCCGTTGCCATTGTTGGCAAATTCGGCGTTCTGCTGCGCCAGCCACTGCTCAAAGAACCAGCCGTGATTCGGCCAGGTGAAGCAGAATTCGGGCGCATTTTCCAGCGCCATGACCGCGGCGCAGGTATTGGCAACTTCTTCCCAGGTGGACGGGGGCGTGAAGATACCCGCCTGGTTCAGGATCGTCATATTCGAGAAGAAGATCGCCGAGGACGTGTTCCACGGCATGGAGGTGAACTCGCCGTCGAGCGTGTAGTAGGCACGCACCGGACCGATGATATCCTCGAAGTTGACGGGCACGCCGTTGACCTCAGTCCGCCCGCCCAGCGCTTCGGCGATGCTGGTGAAGTAGCCGCTGTCGCGTGCGTCCTGCGTGGCGACTTCGAAATACTGCACCACAGCCGGCAGCGAACCCTGTTCAGCCGCCAGCGCAGTCGCCGAGAACAGCTCTTCGTAGTTGGCGTAACCTTCAACACTCACATTGTACTGCGGGAACAGCTCATTAAATTCGGCGGCGCGCGCCTGCGCCCAGCCGAGACGGCCAGCATCGGTGAACGCGATCCAGACGTTGACGTTCGCCGGTTCCTGCGCCATGGCAGGGGCGCCCGCCAGTACGGCGAGAGCCACCACAACCAACACAAGCAATTTACGAGTCATTTATTACAGCCTCCTGTATAAACCTACCGGTCGGATTGACCGGATTCTAGTGTAAGGACTGGGCGTTAAGGACTCCAGTGCCTTACTTTATGTAATTTTCGGGAGAGCTTAACATTCCCCCTTAACATTTAATCATAGCTTAACAACTTGCGCTATGCCAGTGTATAGCACAGCGCCGGGTTGTCTTCTTTCTCAACCTGATCGAGATTGCTGACGGCAAGCTGCCCGCGCTCATACAGATATTCCACATGCGCGCCGACTTCTTCCAGCGCAAGCAGCACATCGTAGCCATGACGTTCGGGATACATGATCTTGCTGATCTCGCTGATCGTCAGCGGCTTTTCGGCGCTGCGGATGGCATCGCGCACCCGTTCGAGCTTGCGCTCGTGGCTGGCGTGGATTTCTGTCACCCGCTGATGCAGATCGACGATCTCATCTTCATGCCCGCCGATAGTCAGGCGCACATCATCAAGCTGATCGACTTTGTCAAGCGCTTCAAGATAGTGACCCAACCCAGTGTAGTGCGTGATGCTTTCCGGAGCCTGATGCGGCGAGGTCCTGGAGAGAATATGATCAGCGCTGAGCAGGATGTCGCCGATCTGGATGCATACCTGACCGGGACAGTGACCCGGCGTGTGGATGAAGCGCATCCCGGCAAGCTCTCCGCCATCTTCCAGCATGAACGCCACCGGAACGGAACTGGGGAACTTCTTGGCAAAGCCATACATCTCCATCAGCTCACGCCTTCGGTTCGGGCTGACGCCGGCGCGTTCCAGATAGACCAGCAGATCCTTGGTCGCCACCACGACACGTTCTTCATAATTCGTCAGTACCCGGCGGTCGAGCGCATGTACGCCCACTTCTGCCCCCGTCTGCTGATGAATGAATGACAGCCCACCGAAATGGTCGATATGCCCATGCGTGATGATGATCCGCTTCAGATCGGAAAGGCTGAAAGAGACGCCAAACTGTTCGGGCACGGCAGTGAGACCCGCGAGCAGATGCTCATTACTGCTGCCGATGCCGGAGCCGGTGTCGATCAGGGTGGGAACATCCAGATCAAGGATCAGATAGCAGTAGGCGATGAAGCCGGGGAATGCCTCGACCGGAATGCGGAAGATGTCCGCGCCGCTGCTGCTGTGGTATCGCTGAAGTGCGGGCAAGCTCATCATGAACCTTCCTTCTTGCGCCGTGAAACGCACAGATTAGAACACACTCCTTTCAGACCGTGTAGAGACACGCCTGACATGTATAAAATTTACGAATTTCATGTTTTGCCCCCTAACCTGTGGGGGGTGACTCAGGCAAAATCGGGCGTAGGATCATGACTGTAATTGACAATTCGGTCAAAAAATCAACCGCTTCAGGGGGATCATCGAGGTTGGCATCACAGCAGTCTGAACCCGGCAAGCGCACTCGCAGATCGAAAGAAGAACGCCTCAATCGCATTCTGGCTGCCGCTGCCGAGCTGATCGCACAGCAGGGATATGACAATACCAGTGTGGAGGATATCGCCCGGCGCGCGGGCATCTCCAAGGGAGCTGTCTATCTGCATTTCAGCAGCAAGGATGCGCTGGTGGACGCCGCTCTGATGCGCGAGTCTGAGTCGATGTTCGAGGATGTACTGGCACGAGTGGAGGCAGATCCGCGCGGGCTGACATTCTTCACCCTCTACTCGCACGCGATCGCGGCGGCTTTCAGCAATCCGCTGCTGCGGGCGCTTTATACCGAGGATCGGCGGGTGCTGGGGGAATTTGCGCGCCGTTCGAAGAACTCGCCGCTGCTTCAGCGCGGGATGGTCTTTGGAGCGGATTTTGTGCGCGGCTTCCAGGAAAATGGGCTGCTGCGCAAGGATATTCCGCCAGAGGTGATGGCATACGTGATGCTGATCGTGCGCTTCGGTATGTTCACCATCGATGAGTATGTGCCGAAGGAACAGGCTCCACCCATCGAGCAGGTAGCCTCTGCCATTGCTGAATTGTTCGACGGAGGATTTGCGGCGCATGGACCGCCGCAGCATCAGGCGCGCAGCTACGAGATTCTGAACCAGTTGCTCAATTACGGGCGGGAGGCTTTCCGCCAGATGCGCGAGTTCCCGAATGACTCGGAGAAGAAGGGAAAGGGTAGTGGAGCATGAGCGCAGCAGTCATCATCGAAACCATTGGCTTGAGCAAGCGGTACAGAAAGGCAGGGGCAGCAGCGCTTGATGATCTGTCGCTGCAAGTGCAGCAGGGGGAAATCTTTGGCTATCTGGGGCCCAATGGGGCGGGCAAAACGACGACCATTCGTCTGCTGCTCGATCTGATCCGCCCGACCCACGGCTCGGCGAAGCTGTTCGGGGAGCCAGTTCGCGGCAATCTCGCCGTGCGTTCGCGTCTCGGTTACCTGCCGGGAGAGCTGTCGCTGTGGGATGGGCTGACCGCGCGCGAGACGATCGCCTTTTTTGGTCGCCTGCAGGGACGCCGGGAACTTCGCTATGTCGATGAGCTGGCGCAGCGGCTGGACTTTGACCTGAGCAGGAAAGTGCGCGAGTTTTCGACTGGCAACAAGCGAAAGCCGGGGTTGATTCTTGCCCTGATGCACAAGCCGGAACTGCTGGTGCTGGATGAGCCGACGACCGGGCTGGATCCGCTGGTTCAGCAGACGTTCTATCAGCTCATGCTGGAAGCCAAAGCAGAAGGGCGCACCGTCTTTCTGTCGTCGCATATTCTCGGCGAGGTGCAGGCGATCTGCGATCGGGTGGGGATCCTGCGCGGCGGTCAACTGCGCGCTGTGCAGAGCGTGAAAGAGATGACGCACAAGGATTTCCGTTACGTGACGGTGCGGTTCTCGGATGCGCCCCCGATGACGGCGATCAGCGAACTCACCGGCGTGCGCTCGGTCGAGCAGGTCGATGCGCGTACCGTGACGATGCAGTATGTGGGGCCCTTCGATCCGCTCCTGCGGGCTGTCGGGACCGGTTACGTTGAGGATCTGCGGGTTCAGGAACCCTCGCTGGAAGAGATTTTCCTCACCTTCTATGAGGACACGCCCGCCATCAACGGCAAAGTAGTTGTCAGCGCGAACGGCGCGGTGATGCGCCAGGGAGAACGAGCCAAATGACCGCCATGACCTCAGCAGTGACGCCGGCTGCAAACAACGTTGGCGTCGTCTTTCTGGAGACGCTGCGCCGGAACTGGAAAACCATGATCTACTGGGGCACGGGGGTGGGGCTGCTGGTGCTGGTCAACGTCATCGCCGTCCCGGATGTTGCGACGCTTCAGCAGATGTCTGCGCTGCTGGAAACCATGCCGCCGTTCCTGCTCCAGGCGTTCGGCATGACCGATATGGAGTTCATGGCGACGCCGGAAGGCTACATGGCGCTCCAGTTCTTCGGTCTGGCGCTGCTCATTTTTGGTGCGTGGGGGATTGTTGCCGGGCTGGGCGTCACGTCAAATGATGAAGACGGTGGCATGATGGATGTCGTCCTCGCCGCGCCGGTATCCCGCTGGCGGCTGGTGCTCGAAAGGCTGATCGCGTTCGCCCTCATCTCGATCGGTATGCTGGTCATCACATTTCTGTGGATGTGGCTGGCACTGGCGATCACGCCCGCGCTGGCGGTGGACATGGGCAAGATGTTCAATGGCATGGTCAATATCCTGCCGGGGATCTACGTGATGATCGGGTTTACCGCCTTTGTCGCGGCGCTTTTCCGCCGGCGCAGCCGGGCGATTGCCGCAGCCGCCAGCTTTCTCGTCGGCAGCTACTTCCTCGATGCGATCGGGCGGGCAGCGCCGGGCAGCATCTTCGAGACGATCAGCTACCTGTCGTTCATGCGCTACTATGCGGCGCAGGACGTGATCATGAATGGGCTGAACCTCGGCAGCATCCTGCTGCTCAAGACGGTGGCGATCCTGCTGGCGCTGGGCGCGATATTTCTCTATGAACGGCGCGATATCGGCAAGTGAGCGCGGCCGCCAGATCTGTATCAGACCCCTTCGGACATCCGTCCGAAGGGTTTTTCATCCCGCGGATAATCGAACCGTTCGTCGCCCTGGGCGGTAATCCTCACAGGACCAGCATGAGCTGTCTCTTCGCCTTTGCGCCGCCTTCATGCTACGCTCATTGACTCGACGTATGATCTCGATCAAATCACGCTGCTGGAAAGTGCCTCCACCATGAACCGGACTCGCCGTTTGCTTTGCGCGGTCAGCCTCGCCCTGATGATGTGCCTGTCTGCACTGCCGATGAGCGCGCAGTCATCTGACGGGCTGGAACGCTGGATACCGGCTGACTTTACCGGATTTATCCGGCTGGATACCGGCAATCCTCAGGACGCGCTTCGGGGAATCAACGTCTCGCTTCTGGTCGGCTCGCTGATCCAGCCGACGCGCATCAATACGACAAGCGCGGTGGGATATAATGATCTGCTGCCGCTGGCGGGCATCCTTGATCTGGAATCAGCGCCCTTCGATCAGTTGATCGTCCCGTGGCTGGGGGATACGCTCATCCTCGCCTATCAAAATCTGAGCGCCATCTACCGCGCTCAGGCTTCCGATGTGCTGATGATCGCCTCGACGCGCGATGCCTTTGAGGCTGCAAGCGTGCTTTCGCGCGTGCTTCAGGCGCAGGACCTGCTGGAGACGACCAGTTATCGCGGCGTGACCGTCTACAATCTGGATCGCACGTCGATCGCTTTTGCCCCTGATGCCGTGCTGATCGGCGATCAGCGCCTGATCCATGCCGCGCTCGACGCTGAAGCCGAGGAAAGCGACCGGCTGGTCGATCATCCAGCCTATGCGCCGATCCGTGCGCAGCTTCCACAGCGAGATCCGATTTTTGCCTTCATCGTCGATGAAGCTGCGGCCAATGCGCTTGGCTATGTCCTCAGCGGCAGCGATCGTGCTGCCCCGATCCTGCGGGCGCTTGGCGGCGCGCTCAGCCAGCTTGTCCCCACAAATTCTGGCTCTGTGGAACAGGCGCTTCTCAGTGGGGCGGTGGACGCAGTGGGTGTTTCTCTGCGTCCGGATACGTTCCTGATCAGCCAGGTCAATGTGCGCGCTGCATACCATGTGGCGCAGCCGGTTCAGGCAGAGACGGGATCGATCCTCGATCCAGCCGTGCTAGAGTTCATCCCGCGCAGTGCTTTCTTCGTCCACGTGGGCACGGACGCGCGGCAGGCTGCCTTTGGCGCGTTATCCGCGCTGCCCCTGGCAAACTACGGCGGTCGTGTGTTGGCGGCCTTCCCGGTCGGGCAGCCGGCGATCTCGCCGCAGGATCTGGCTGCGCCGCCGAGCGCGGAGGATATCGCGTCGGCGGTTGCGGCTTTTTCGTCCGCGCTGAACGCGGTGCGCGGCGTCGATCTGATGGAAGATGTTCTGGCGCACTTCGATGGCAGCTATACAGTCGCGCTGATGCCGCGCCCCAATAACCCTGTGCCGCTTCTGAATACGCCATTTGAAGCGCTTGTCGCGGCGCAGGTGGATGATGCAGAGGCCGCGATGCGCAGCCTCGTGACGCTGGCAGAGTCGCTCTTTGCTGGCATCACGTTCACGCAGCAGGAGACGGAGGGCGGCAGCATGATGTCGCTCATGACTGGGGATGGCGAGCCGATTATGCGCGTCGGCGCTGTCGGCGAAAATATGCTGCTGGTGGGCACTGGCGATGCTGTCACCACAGCGCTGCGGGCGCATCAGGGAGATAACCGCCTGACTGCCCAGGCGCGCTGGCAGCGCTTCGTCGATCAGGATCGCCCTGCGCCCAGCCTCTATCTCGATCTGGTCGGCTTCTACAATACCTTCCAGCCTTCGGCAGGGGGGGCACAGGCTGTGCCGACGGGTTATGTTGGCTTGCAGACGGCTTTTGCAGGCGATGACATTTTCCGCACGGATATCAACATCTATCTGCCGGATTGACGTTCTGAGGGGCGGCGCTCAGGAAGCTGTCAGCGCGTGTGCTACAATGAGCGCAGTGGGCACTTGGATTCGGTAAACTGTCGTGAATTCGTCCTCTCACAAGCAAATTCGTCTTGCTCGCCTGATCCTGGACGAGAAATTCGCCACGCCCATCACCATTGCGGATGTCAGCCGTGAAGTTGCGCTCTCGCCATATTACCTGATCCGTTTGTTCAGGCGCTTTCACAAGCAGACGCCGTATCAGTATCTTGTGATGCGGCGGATCGCCAAAGCCAAGGATCTTTTGCGCAATACCGATCTCAGCGTTACAGAGATCTGCGCGGCAGTCGGTTTTGAAAGTCTTGGTTCCTTCAGCACCTTGTTTCGCAAAGTGGCTGGCGTATCGCCCCGCGCCTATCGCCTCAGCGCCCGACCGGTCTCAAGCCCCGTGTATATCCCTCACTGCATCCGTTCACTTCACGATCTCGAAGATCTGCCCGATCTTTGAAAACACGGCAATTTTCAAGAAGTTGTTTTAGCACAAATGTATTATGATTCCCCTGTAGTCAGGGAGGAAATCCATCATGATCAACAAACTTGCCGTCACCACTATCTGGGTCAGGGATCAGAATGAAGCACTGCGCTTCTATACGGAAAAGCTCGGCTTTGAAATCCGCACGGATATCACAAGTGGAGATTATCGCTGGCTCACCGTTGGCCTCAGCACGCAGCCAGACCTGGAATTTCAACTGGCCGCGCTGAAGCCGGGAGGCGGCTTCACGCAGGAAGATGTTGATCATCTGACTCAGCTTGTGGATACGGGCAAGCTCAGGCTGGGGCCGTGGAAGACGGATAACTGCCAGGAGACGTATGAGACGCTCAGCGCCAGAGGGGTAGACTTTGTTCAGCCCCCCGTCGATCGCCCCTACGGCATCATTGAAGCTGTATTCAGGGACAACAGCGGCAATCTCATGCTGCTGGTTCAGGATAAGTAGTGCATCGGAGGGAGGAAACGCGATGAGTGAGCAGGCGAACAAGGATATGAAGAAGGCGACAAAAGGATTTACCGCCGAGGAACGGGCGGCGATGAAGGAACGCGCCAACGAGCTGAAAGCTGAAGCACGCGCCAGCAAGAACAGGGCTGCGGGTGAAAAGGATGTGCTGGCAAAGATCGCCGAGATGCCCGACTCTGAGCGCGCGATCGCCAGCCGGCTGCACGAGATCATCACTGCCCATGCGCCCGTGTTGGCTCCAAAGACATGGTATGGGATGCCTGCCTATGCCCGTGATGGCAAGATCGTCTGTTTCTATCAGAGCGCGGCAAAATTCGGCACACGCTATGGAACCCTGGGTTTTAACGACTCGGCGACTCTCGATGAGGCGAATATGTGGCCCGTCGCCTACGCGCTGACGGGGCTAGGCGCTGCGGAAGAAGAAAGGATCATCGCGCTGCTGAAGCGGGCGATCGGCGCGGGCTGAGCGCCAGAGTTTTCAAAGAGGAACAAGCCGGAGCGCTGCGCTCAACATCAGCCTTCTGATACGGGAATTGGTCATCATGAACAATTCCCGAATATGAAAACTTCGTAAGTGCTGATTTGGGGGAATTGATTTCTGCGTTAAACTCATGTTCTGCGTGGGGAATGACCCTCACGACTTACTTTGTTCCCTCTTTGGAGGCACTAGAACATGAAAAATCGTATTTTCGCCCTGGTGAGTGTGCTTGCCCTGCTGGCATTCACGCTCGTCCCCGCTGTTTCCGCCCAGGAACCGCTCATCGAAACCGTGTGCCTCGTGACGGACATCGGTCGCGTAAACGATGGCACGTTCAACCAGTACGCCTATGAGGGTATGGTGCGCGCTGCTGAGGACTTCGGTCTTGATGACACCTTTATCGAGACGCAGGCTCAGGCAGACTATGCAGCCAATCTCCAGACATGCATCGATGAAGGCTACGATGCCATCGTCACCGTTGGCTTCCTGATCGCCGATGCGACGGCTGCCGCTGCGGCTGCCAATCCCGATGTCTACTTCATCGGCGTTGACCAGTTCGTCGCCAACCCGCTGCCGAATTATGTGGGCTTGCAGTTCCGTGAGGATCAGGCGGGCTTCCTGGTCGGCGCGCTCGCGGCGCTTATGACTGAGAGCGGCACGATCGCCGGCGTGTATGGCATCGACATTCCGCCCGTCGTCAAGTTCCGCAACGGCTATGAGAATGGCGCTCGCTACATCAACCCGGATATCAACACGCTCGGCGTGTACATCGACAGCTTTACGGCTCCGGATCGCGGCGCTTCGGCGGCTGAACAGTTCATCGGCGAAGGCGCGGATGTGATCTTCGGCGCTGGCGGCCCCACGGGTTCGGGCGGTATCGCGGCGGCTGCTGCGGCTGGTGTGATGGTCATCGGCGTTGACCAGGACGAATACTTCACCACCTTCGGCAGCGGCGAGACCCCCGGTGCTGAAAACCTGATCTCCAGCGCCCTCAAGCGCGTCGATAACGGCGTCTACGACATGATCTCGGTGCTGGTCGAAGGCGGTTCCTTCCCGGCGTCGGGCATGTATGTCCTGAACGTCAACAACGGCGGTATCAGCTTCGCCCCGGCGCACGATGCGGATGTCCCCGCGGAAGTCACGGCGCGCGTGGAAGAAATCCTTGCCGGACTGATCGCGGGCACGATCGTGACGGGTGTGGATCCGGTGACGGGCGCGCCGCTCCCCAGCCTGGCTGAGGTGGCGAGTTCGGCGGGCAATTTCAACACGCTCGTGGCGGCTGCCCAGGCGGCTGGTCTGGTGGATACGCTGGCGACAGGCGGCCCCTTCACGGTCTTCGCTCCGACCGATGAAGCCTTTGCCGCCGCGCTGACCGCGCTCAATATCAGCGCAGAAGATCTGCTGGCGGACACCGAGACGCTGACCCAGATCCTGCTCTACCACGTCGTTCCGGCGGCAGTCACTTCCGATGTGGTCATCGGTCTGACGGAAGTCCCGACGGTGCAGGGCGGCACGATCAGCGTTGCGATCGTCGATGGCGGCGTCGTTCTGAACGATACGGTGAATGTGGTTGCGACGGATATTCACGCCAGCAACGGCGTCATCCACGTGATCGATGGTGTGCTCCTGCCTCCGATGGAGTAAGACCCTGAGGAACAAGTCGTTCCTCTGATCAGGAAAGCCCCTCGCCCAACACGGGCGGGGGGCTTTTTTTTTAACGCCCTGCTTTTGCTGCGCAGCCTGGCGGCAGAAAAACAACATCCCGTCAACTGCTGACGGGATGTTTGATCGGCATGATGGCGAATGTTCAGACGGCAGGCTGCTATTTGGCGTACTCAACTGCCCGCGTTTCGCGGATCACCTGCACCTTGATCTGCCCTGGATACTGCATGGATTCTTCAATCTTGCGGGCGATATCGCGCGAGAGCCGCAGCGCCGCCAGGTCATCCAGCACTTCCGGGCGCACCAGGATGCGCACTTCACGCCCGGCTTGCAGCGCATAACTCTGCTCGACGCCTTCAAAGCTGTTGGCGATCTCTTCCAGCGTCTTCACACGGCGCAGATAGCTTTCAACGCTTTCACGGCGAGCGCCGGGCCGCGCCCCGCTGATCGCGTCGGCTGCCTCGACGATATACGACTCGACATATTCCTGCTCAACCTCATGATGATGGCTGGCGATGGCGTTGACCACCTTCGGGTGGACGCCGTAACGCTTCGCCAGGTCTGCGCCGATCAGCGCGTGTGTGCCTTCAACTTCGTGATCGACTGCCTTGCCGATGTCATGCAGCAAGCCGCCGGCGCGGGCGATCATCTCGTCTGCTCCCAGTTCCATGGCGATCATGCGGGCGATATGTGCTGTTTCGATGGCGTGGGCGTGCATATTCTGCCCATAGCTGCTGCGGAACTTGAGCCGCCCCAGCAGTTTGAGAATTTCCGGGTGCAGCCCGGCCACACCAGCCTCATAGGCGGCGCGTTCACCTTCGGTGCGGATGATCTGATCGACTTCGGCGCGGGCATCCTCGATCAGCTTTTCAATGCGCTGTGGATGAATGCGCCCGTCGGTCACCAGCTTCGCCAGCGCGCGCTTGGCAACTTCGCGGCGAACCGGGTCAAAGCTGCTGATAGTGACCGCTTCCGGCGTATCGTCCACGACGACATCGACCCCGGCGGCAAGCTCAAAGGCGCGGATGTTGCGCCCGTTACGCCCGATGATACGTCCCTTCATCTCATCGCTGGGCAGGGGGACGACGCTGACCGCGATCTCGCTGACATGCTCGGAAGCCAGGCGCTGCACTGTCATCGAGATGATCTTGCGCGCTCGGTTTTCAGCTTCTTCACGGGCTTCATTCTCGACGCCGCGGATGATGCGCGCCATATCGTTCCGCGCTTCGGTTTCTGCCATCTGCATCAGTTCGGCTTTCGCCTCATCCATCGTCATGCTGGCGATGCGCTGAAGTTCCTCGGCGCGTTCTTCCTGGAGCTTCTGCAGGTCCGCCTGCTGTTTATCCAGCCGGCTCTGCCGTTTATTGAGCGCCTGTTCCTTCTGCTCCATCCGCTCCATGCGCTTGTCGAGATCTTCGCGGCGGCGCTGCATGCGCTCATCCTCGCGATCCAGTTCACGGCGGCGGCGGGTGGCGCTTTCGGTCGCCTCCTCTGTGATCTTGCGCGCCCGTTCTTCCGCTTCGGCGGTGAGCGACTGTGCGTTCAGCCGGGCTTCATTGACGATCTTCTCAGCTTCATCCACCGCCATCTGGCGGCGATTCTTCCCCTGACTGTTCTGGTAGTAGTTGAGGACAAACGCCCCGACTGCCCCTCCAATCACTAACCCAATAACGATCCCGATCACGATCTCCATGCGGCTTGCGCGGTCGTCCAGTACTGGGGATAACCGCATCCTCCTTCTACGTGCCTGCTATGACTTACACATTGTCGTCAAAAGGCGCATCGTCCTCGCTGGAAGGCATCTCGTCAGGCGCATCATCAAAAGGGCTGACCGCGTCCGGATCGGCAAAGAAATCCGGAGAGGCGGCTTCAAGATCCTCCATCAACTGGCGGACGGCTGAGCGCGCGGTGCTGTAACTGAAGCCGCGCCGTGCCAGCAAACCGAGCAGTTTATCCTGAACAGTCCTTCGTTCTGCGCCGCGCATTCGTTTTGCCTGCGATTCTGCTGCGCGGTATGCTGCCGCCTCGGCGTCGAGATCTGCGAGCGCTTCTGCGATGATGCTGTCTGCCACGCCTTTCTGCTTCAGCTCGTAGCGCAGGGCGCGCGGGCTGGCGGGCTTGAACATCATGCGATCACGAACCCAGAAAGCGGCAAAAGCCTGATCATCCACATAGCCGAGTGTGGTCAATCGCTCCAGCGCAGCCTCGATCACGGGTTCTGGAAAGTCTTTTTCGGAGAGCCGGCGCCGGATCTCACGCTCGCTGCGTGGCCGGCTTGCCAGAAAATGCGCCGCGGCATCTGTTGCGCGCTGCACTTCATCCCCATCGCGGAGCGCCTGCACCTCTGCGTCAGTAAGATGCTGGTTTCTGTGCAGCTTGGCCGCTTCGTCGAGGCTGAGGCTGAACGCATATTCGTCATCAATATACACATTGACGCGCTTACGGTTGCGCTTCTGCACCTCGATCGCGGTGATCGTTCCACCGCTCATGGGCGTTCCCATCTCCCCCGAGACAACAAACAGCCGTGAACTCGTCCACCTCTGCTGAACGTTTCACGGCTGGTGCAGACTGATCGCGTTTTGAATCCTGAGACGACAGCCACGCCCGGCGGCTGTCGTCGATTATGCAATCGATGGACGCTGCCTGTCGCTCCGCACGCGCAAGGAGTCAGAGATCGAGGCGAGAGTTAGGCAAAGCTGCGTCAACAAGTGCGTTCCTGTCAGGTTCAAATCCATAAACGTAATGACGTTTTTCTCATACACTACGCTCAGTACCGGGAGCGCAGCGCTTCATGGTCAGTCTGTACTGCCGTACGTATCACGCTGAGGTGAATCCCTGCGCATGGCTTACTCGTCATGCGGCACTTATATTATGCACAAATTAAGCAATTTGCACAACAGGGCTTTGCTATAATAGGCAGCTTGTCTTTGCAGCTCTCATCAGGGTAGGCTATGCAATCTGAGAAGCGCGTGCTGGTGACCGGGGGCGGCACGTTTGTGGGAGATGCCATCGCGTCGGCCCTGCTGGCGGAAGGCGCTGAGGTGACGCTGCTGGTGCGCCCCGGTCGTGAGGAACACCTCGGCTTGCTGGCGGATCGCGTTCAGTGGCGCACCGCCGATGTCTGGGAACCGTCCAGCCTCAAGGGTCGTGCTCGCGGGCAGCAGGTCGTCATTCATACGGTCGGCAGCCTGACGGCGGAGCCAGGCCGGGGACTAACGCATCATTATCTGAATTTCGTCTCGACGCGCAACGTCGCCAACATGTGTATCAGCGGCGGTGTGCCGCACCTGATCTTTCTCAGCGCTGCCAGCGCATTATGGATCAACCGCGAGTATCTCCATGCCAAACGGGAAGCGGAGGAATATCTGTTTCGCGTCGGGCTGAAAGCGACCATCATCCGCGCGCCGCTGCTGTATGCGCGTGGGGGGAGGCGGAGCCTGTTTCACCGGCTGATGTCTGTGCTGGGCGTTCCGCCTTTGGGCTGGCTGGGTGGGCGGCGCGTCGCTCCGATGCCGGTCGATGTCTTTGCGCGCGGCGTGGCCCGGCTGGCGATGGAGCCGCCGCCGAACAAGGATATTGTGTATGCAGGCGATCTGAGGCGACGTAACAGCCGCCGTGAGGTGCGCGAGGGATATTACGCCGTTTATGTGGAGCCACCCGCGCCTGATATGCCCACACCGCCTTCCAGACCCGGCATCGAATTTCCGCCCGTCAGCCCGGATGATACGCCGCTCGGCTGGACGCCGCCGACAGGACGCGATGATCGCGAACGTTAGGCCTCGTCGTCGTAGTCGTCGTCCGTCTCTGCCAGATCATCACCATCCCCTGAAGTGTCCTTCAGCATCAGGTCGGCTCCGAAGGCGGTCAGCGGAGCGTTGGCTGGGGTAGGTGAAACGGGCAGATCCACGTACAGCCCGCCGCAGGCTTCCAGGTCAACCACATCATCTTCTGGCTGGCATACCTGAACGCGCACGCGGCTCTGGGTATAGTAGCCGGGGGTGATCTCAAACACCTGCTGCACACCGCGATTCTCGACCAGCAGGGAAGACTCGCGGGCTTCGCGGGGTTCTCCGTTCACGACTTCTACCCGCAGCAGCACATTCAGTGGAGACATGACCAGTTCGTCTTCGTCCGCTTCATCCAGCCCAACATAGATATTGGTTGGCTGGCCTGCGGTCAGCAGACGCGGAGCTACCAGCACGGCGCGCCTGCGGATGAAGCGCGGTTCCTCGCTTCGGGCGGCGCGTTCCTTGTCCTCCGGCGGAGCCATCAGATCGAACTCCAGCAGTTCGGCGACCAGCGGCTTGCCGCGCTCGGTCAGCCGGTAGACCTGCTCTCCATCCATCGCCACGAACATCTTTGTCACCAGACGGCGGATGCCCTTGCCAAAGCTGCGCTCGGTCAGCCCCGCGCCTTCGATGATATCCTCGGTGTGCGCCGGCGTTGAACCCTGCCTGCCGAAGAAGCGC
This sequence comes from Anaerolineae bacterium CFX9, assembly GCA_030263515.1. Lineage (GTDB taxonomy): Bacteria > Chloroflexota > Anaerolineae > Aggregatilineales > Phototrophicaceae > Flexifilum. The sequence goes on from SZPD01000055.1 coordinate 14,819, forward strand.
AGGATATCCAGGGCTTCCGGGGGAAGTTTGCTCAATTCGGACGACAGATCCATCAGCGGCGCTCCTCTTTGGACACCCGGACTGGTCTCAGGATATGCCTACAGCGTGACGACCCGCGCCTTGCTTCCGTTTTGAGAGCGGGTTGAGGCAACGGCGTTTCGCGTATCGACCACGAGCTTACTATGTTCAAGAATATCATGCCAGTTGAAGCTGCTGTGATCGGTGACGATGACCACACAGTCGGCACTGGCAAGCAGCTCCGTGCTGTACGGGGTGCTTTGCATGGTCGGGTGTCCGTGAATGCTGGCGATGCGCTCATCTTCCAGCCGGATGCTCGGCACATGCGGATCGTGATAGCAGACATCCGCGCCCCGCTCCAGCAGCAGGTTGATCACATCCAGCGCCGGGCTTTCACGCACATCATCGATATCCTTCTTATAGGCGACACCCAGCACGACGATCCGCGAGCCGCGCACCGGGCGCGCATCATCGTTGAGCGCCAGCGCTACCTTCTCGGTCACGTAAACGGGCATGTTGGTGTTGATCTCGCTTGCCAGCTCGATGAAGCGCGCCGTGTAATTCAGCGCCTTGAGCTTCCAGCTCAGGTAATGCGGATCCACCGGAATGCAGTGCCCGCCCAGACCCGGACCTGGGTAGAAGGGCATGAATCCGAACGGTTTTGAGGCTGCCGCATGGATCACCTCCCACACATCGATATTCAGCTTGTCGCACATCAGCGCCATTTCGTTGACCAGACCGATGTTGACGGCGCGGAAGGTGTTCTCCAGCAGCTTGACCATTTCCGCCGTGGTGGGCGAAGAGACGGGCACGATGGTATCCACGGCCGCGCGGTAGAGCGCCGAGACGGCATCCTTGCAGGCTGACGTATAGCCGCCGACCACTTTCGGCGTATTGCGCACGCCAAACTTCTGATTGCCGGGATCGATACGTTCCGGCGAGAAGGCGACGAAAATATCCTCGCCGATAGTGAAGCCTTTGCTTTCCAGCTTCGGAACCATGATCTCCTCGGTCGTGCCGGGATAGGTGGTGGACTCCAGCACGATCAGCATGCCCGGATGCGCATATTCGGCGACGCTGTTGACGGCGTCGATGACAAACGACATATCCGGGTCTTTGGTCTTGCGCAGCGGCGTTGGCACGCAGATGCTGACGGCATCCGCTGCGCGCAGCGCCGAGTAGTGCGTCGAAGCGCTCAGGCGGCCGCTTTGAACGAGCGGGGCAAGCCGCGCAGTCGGAATATCGGGGATGTAGCTTTCACCGCGGTTGAGCAGCGCTACCTTGTGCTCGCTCACGTCCACGCCGATCACGGTGTAGCCCACTTCTGCAAATTCGACGGCTAATGGAAGCCCCACGTAGCCAAGCCCGACGATTCCGACCGTCGCGCTGCGCTCGTTCAGGCGTTCCAGCAACTGCTGATGAGGAGTCATGGAGGGGATGTGCCTTCGCTATCTTCGCTTAAAAAGTCACTGGCTCAGCCGCTCATTATAATCCTGCTGGAGAAGCGCTTTCAAGGCGGCACGGGATGATCATCGTGAATGCGTCGGTTTGCTTGACATGACTGCGCGTCGGATATATCGTGTCAGTATCACCCGCCGCAACGGCGCGCCTGGCGATCCTAATTCAACCGAAAGGCAGAATGATGACTGCGGAAACGGGAACGCCCTCGTCCCCCAGCGAGACCGTCCAGCCCACTACACAAGGAAAACGAGCGAAGTCCTATCTTCCGGCATGGGTTCGGGAACTGCCGCAGTGGGGCAGATTCAGACCCGAACGGCCGGACACCACCTTTCAGCTTTTGCAGCCCGATCTGCTGGAGGCGATGCTGAAAAAGTACAGCCCTGAAGTGCAGGCGCGCATCCATGAGGATATCGTTTCCCTCGATCAGGAGATCCTGCGCTATTTTCGCGGGCTGGATCACGCGGCGAAATTCAATCAGAACCGCTATCGCAAGTTTCAGCTTCTGTACATCATCC
>SZPD01000480.1 GCA_030263515.1 Anaerolineae bacterium CFX9
AGATCGTGATGGCGAACCCCGGCGAGATCGAGATCATCACGCTCGGCCCGCTGACCAATCTGGCGCTGGCGGTCGCCAAAGTGCCAGAGATGGCCGCGATGGTGCGCCGGGTATGGATCATGGGGGGGACAGGCTACGGGCCGGGCAACGTGACGCCGGTTGCCGAGTTCAATCTGTACGTGGATGCAGAAGCCGCGCAGATCGTGCTCAACAGCGGGCTTCCGCTGACGTTCGTCGGCTGGGATTGCAGCACGGACGAGACGTTCATCACGCTGGCTGATATTGACCACCTGCTCTCAACCGGATCGCCGATCGCGCAGTTCTGCGTCCGCTGCAATGCCGTCCTCCAGCGATACAACCTGGAGTCTTGGGGCAGGCATGGGTTCGACCTGCCCGATCCGGTCACCGTCGCCGCCGCGCTCTATCCGGAGATCATCACCGAGCAGGTGACTGCCTACAGCTATATGGAATATCGCAGCCCGGATACCTACGGTCAGCTTGTCATCGATCGTTTCAATCTGCACGGCAAACCCGCCAACGCCACCTTTTGCCTGAAGGTCGATCCGCGCCAGTTCAAGCAGAAGCTGTTTGCGCGCATCTGCTGATGACCACCTCTGCGCAGGTATCAAGAGCGTAAATAATCTTGCGCGGCGGATCAGATATTAGTAAAATCTCAGATTGTTCTGACAAAAAGTTAAGGGATGTGACTGTCGATGGCTTCCACTCCATTAACAGAGTCTGAGATCAGCGAGCGTCTGGCAGCCCTGCCCGGCTGGGAACGCGAAGGCGGGATGATCAGCCGGACATTCAGGTTCGATACCTATCTCGCGGGCGTCGCGTTCGCCGCGGCGGTCGGCACGGTGTGCGAAGGACGCAATCATCACCCCGACCTTTTGATCGGTTACAAGAAGGTGACGGTGAGCTTCACCACGCATGATGCGGGCAGCCAGCTCACTGCAAAGGATTTTGACGCTGCCGCCGCGATCGCTGCGCTGGGTTATCCGAAGGGGTGATACCGATGTCGTGGTGGAAAAACGGGATCGTCTACCAGATTTATCCACGCAGCTTCATGGACTCCAACGGGGATGGCGTCGGGGATCTGCGCGGCATCGCCAACAAGATCGATTACCTGGCATGGCTGGGTGTGGATGCGCTCTGGCTGTCGCCGATTTTCCCCTCGCCGATGCGCGATTTCGGCTATGATGTCTCCAATTACACCGATATCGACCCGCTTTTCGGCACGCTGGATGATTTCGATTACCTGCTCGAAGAAGCGCACGGGCGCGGTATGAAGATCATCCTCGATCTCGTTCCGAATCACACCTCAAGCGATCATCCGTGGTTCAAGGAGTCGCGTTCCTCGCGGGACAACCCGAAACGCGACTGGTATATCTGGCGCGATCCCAAGCCCGACGGCAGCCCGCCGAACAACTGGCTTGCCTATTTTGGCGGCCCGGCGTGGACGAAGGATGAGGCGACCGGTCAGTATTATCTGCACAATTTCCTGCCAGAGCAGCCGGATCTCAACTATCGCAATCCTGAGGTCATCCATGCCATGCAGGAGCAGATCCGCTTCTGGCTGGAACGCGGTGTAGATGGATTCCGCATCGATGTCGTCGATCGCATGATCAAGGACGATCAGTTCCGCGATAACCCGCCCAACCCGGATTACGTCCCCGGCAAGGACAACCCGATGTGGTCACAGAAGCGCGAGTTCAGCGAGAATCGCCCGGAAGTTCACCCGCTGATCGCCGAGTTCCGCAAGACCTTTGATGCCTACCATGATCGGGTGAGCATCGGCGAGATCGCCTATTCGACCGACCCGAACACGATCACCAGTTTTTACGGCACGCCAGAAGCGCCGGAACTGCATCTGCCGTTCAATTTCGCCTACCTGCTTCTGCCGTGGGATGCTGCCCGGCTGCGCGATTTCAACGATCGCTACGATGCGGCGCTCCGGGCAGTTGGCGGCTGGGGAAACAACGTCACCGGCAATCATGATCAGCCCCGTGTCGCCACGCGGATCGGCGCGGGGCAGGCGCGCGTTGCCGCCATGCTGATCCTGACGCTGCGTGGCACACCGTTCATCTATCAGGGTGAGGAATTGGGATTGCCCGATGTTGAGATTCCGCCGGAAAAGTATCAGGACCCGCAGGGGATCAATACCGGTGTGAGTCGTGACGGTTGCCGCTCGCCAATGCCGTGGAACGCGGGTGCGCATGCGGGCTTCTCGACGGTCGAACCCTGGCTGCCGCTGACGCCTGACTATGCGGCGCTCAGCATCGAAGCGCAGAAAGCCGACCGCACCAGCAT
>SZPD01000481.1 GCA_030263515.1 Anaerolineae bacterium CFX9
CCGAATTCGTCACGGCGTTCATAGACCTGGATGCCGAAGAAAACGACCAGCGGCGTCAGAATCCAGAGCCACAGCCAGCGCAGGGAAAACAGATGGCGGCGCTTCCGCCCCGGCTGGTAACGCTTGGGGGTGCGTAAATACATGGTTGCCTCCGCGCCCTACCCGCCGATCGGCGTGGGTGGGATCGGGGTGGGCGGAATCGGCGTCGGCAGGGGGCGTCCCTGATAGCCCGTACACGAAACCGTCACCAGCCGCAGACCTTCCTGCGTGGCCAGCAGCACCGGATTGGTCGGATCGGTGGAAGTGCGCGCGATGCGGTTTGCGGACTCATTCAGGATGCGCCATGCATCATCACACTGACCGAGATAGTAGTGCGCCAGCCCGCGCAGGTAGTAACAGCGGATGTCGGCGCTGTCATCGGGCGCATAGCGGACGCAGTTTTCGAATGATTCGATCGATCCCTCGTAGTTTCGGCGGCTGTACTGCGTCTGCCCGAAACTCGCCCATGCCTGTGCGTATTCCGGGTTGATGTTGAGCGCTTCCGCACAGTAATCGCTGGCGCGGATATTCTCGCGCGCTTCAAAGTAGGCATCGCACAGGCGCAGATAGGCACGGGCATTTTCCGGCTGCATCGCCAGGATCTGCTCATACGTCGCGATCGCCAGCGCATACAGCTCGCGGGCGCGCGTCGGGTTCTGGGACTGACCAGCTTCAGCACGATACAAGCCCGCCAGTTCGAAATAAGCGCCGGAAAGATTCGGGTTGAGCGCCACTGCCTGCTCAAGCTGCTCGATCGCCTCGGTGCGCCGCCCGACCCAGATCAGCGCGTAGGCATAGATTCGGCGCGCATTCGGATCGTTCGGGTCCAGCTCGATAGCGCGCTCAGCATTGGTGATCGCGGTGTCATAACGGTCAATGGCACGGTAGGCGCTGCTCAGGGCGGCATAGAGCGGCGCAAAATTGCGGTCCACGTTCAGCCCGGCCTGCCCGACCGGGATAGCATTGGCGGGGTCGCCGCTGAGATCAAGCGCACGGGCTTTCAGCGCATAGCCCCGCGGATCGTTCGGGTTCGCCGCAATCGCCTGATCGCCGATGGTGATCGCCTGCTGATAGAAACGCGGATCATCTGCCCCCATTTCCAGCAGCACACGCCCATACTCGTACAGATAGTCGATATTCTGCGGCTGCTGCGCCACGGCGCGGCTGAGCAGATCCGCGGCATCGCGCAGATTGCCGGCATAGAAGCGCGCCATACCCTGATTGGCAAACTCGCTGGCAAACGGCGTCGGCGGCGGAGCCTGACCGACCATGCTCAACGCAGCAGTTTGCAGACTTGAAAAGTTGGAGTCGACGAAGAACAGGAACCCGCCGATCACGAGGATATAGAGGATGATCCAGCGCAGCATCCCCCGTTTACGCCGTCGGGACGACGTAAAGAAGGGCTGTGTATAGTCGCGTTTAATGTACATGCAGTTAAAGGTTGCCTCACACCCAATAGCCGGTGTTCACTGCCATTATACGCGATGTGACCGGGCAATAATATGGCGGCTTAGATACGGGCGACCACCCGCTGTACGCCGGGCACTTTTCCCAGCGCATCGATCAGCGCGTCGGCGCTCGTCCCTTCCGGAAGGCGACCGGTGAGGATGATCGTGCCATAGCTGACGTTGATGATCGGCCCGTAAGGCAGCACCTTGCCCGCCTCCAGCCGGATGCTCTCATCGTCATGCAGATCATCCAGGTTGAGATCGACCACGCCGGGAATGTGCGGGATGCGATCCTGAAGGTAACGCCGGCTGATCGGCGTCTTGACGTAGCCGGACAAACGGACCACGCCCTGTCGCACTTCAATGTGAATGTGATTGCGATCAGCGTTGGTGGGTGGATATTTGACGATCAGGGTATAGATATCATCACGGATGTCGAGGTCATCACGTGTCAGGGTGCGCGTCTCTGCTGTCATGGGGAATTGCTCCATTCGCCGGTCACTTGAACCATCCGTGATCGTTGGCCAGTTTTCCCTAATTTTGCCTAGTCTCTCGCAGCTTGCCAAGTATTGAACATCACACAGCAGGGGTGAAGGATTCCAGAGCGACCGGCGCAGCGCACAAAAAAACTCCGCCTGCCAGAGGCAAACGGAGCGGAATAGTCACATCCCGTGGGGCGGGCTAAAGCTGGAAGCCGCCGTTGACATGCACGATTTTCTGGTGATAGTTCTGCACGTATTCCTGAAGCTTGTCATACAGCTCATGCCAGTCGTCACTGCCGAGAATGGTGCGCATCGTCTCGATATCAGAGGCGATACC
>SZPD01000482.1 GCA_030263515.1 Anaerolineae bacterium CFX9
CATCGTCCCGTGCGGCTGAGCGAAATCACTGCATAGACTAAGGATCGCCCAGCGCAGCTTCAGGGTAGAGTTAATTATCGTCAGGTATCCACCAGCAGGACGATGGCAGCCAGGCGAAACAGATTTACCGATTACGATCGATTATCAGCACGCACGGTATTGTATCTCGGCGCTGTGCTGATCGTGCCGTTTTGCGCGCTGGCGCTGCTGCTGACGTTCGGGGCGCGGGTGCTCTCGGTCAGCGCGGCGCAGGCGCTGATCTACAGCACCTCGCGCCGTGATGAGGAGATCTACACGTTTGATACACACCGCGCCATCCGCCACAACCTGACCCGGCGCGCAGGCTGGGACGGCGCGCCTTCCCGGTCGCCTGATCATTCACAGATCGCCTTCACCTCGCTGCGGGATGGCAACCAGGAAATCTACGTGATGAACGCCGATGGCAGCGGAACGCGCCGGCTGACCGATCATCCCGCGCGGGACGTAGACCCGGTCTGGTCGCCCGATGGGACCCGGATCGCGTTCGTTTCGGATCGCTCTGGCGACTGGAATATCCACGTGATGAACGCTGACGGCAGCGATCAGCGCCAGATCACGGATCTGGGCTTCAACACCGGCTCGCCGGCCTGGTCGCCTGACAGCGATGAGATCGTCTTCGTCACGTGGCATCGCGGCAACTGGGTGATCTTCCTGATGGATGCCGACGGCAATCATCTGCGCGAGGCGACCGATTATGTCAACGCCCGTTCGATCGATCCGGTTTTCTCTCCGGATGGGCAGCAGATCGCCTTCGCCTCGGATCGGGAAGATGGCAATTTTGAGATCTATGTGATGCAGGCAGACGGAAGCCATGTTCGCCGTCTGACGCACGACCCGGCGATGGACTCCAGCCCGGCGTGGTCTGCCAGCGGCGACAGGCTGTGGTTTGTCTCATGGCGAGAAGGCTTCCAGGCGATCTACTATCTTCACATGGAGACGGGCATCGTCCAGCGGATCACGGGCGATGGAGAACGCGCCAGCAGCCCATCCTAATATGTCCATCACGGGCGGAACTTGGTTATAAGCCCATCATCCGCAGGCTGAAAATCTGCATTACAATGCGCAATAGTCAATCATCCTGCCGGATTCAGACATGACTACAATCAGCACCGCCCTCCCGTACATCCGGGATCGTTTCACATGGCTCGGTTACTTCATGCTGGCATATTATGCCTACATGCAGGCGACCCTGGGCCCCCTGATGCCGTTTCTGCGCGCCGAGCTTTCACTGTCCTACTTCATGTCCGGTCTGCATCTGAGCGCCTTTGCCGCCGGGATGATCATCGCCGGGCTGACGGGCGATTATGCGGCGGCGCGCTTTGGAAGGCGGCGCGTCTTCTGGGGCGGCGGCGCAGGGATGGCGCTGGGAGGAATTCTGCTGATCGTCGGTCAGCACCCGGCCGTCACGATCGGCGCGTCGCTGATGATGGGCGTGATCGGGTCATATACCCTTGTGATGGTGCAGTCTACCCTGTCCGATCATCATGGAGAACGTCGCGCGATCGCCCTGACCGAAAGCAATGTCTGGGCCAGCATCTCGGCTACGCTGGCTCCGGCGCTGATCAGCCTCGGTGAGCAGGCGTCCATCGGCTGGAGGATCGCCCCGCTGGCCGGCGCTGTGCTGTGGTTCGTACTGCGCCTGACGTATGGGCGCGAGCCGATGCCCAAACCGATCGCCGATGATCCGGGCGCTGCCACCAGCGGGCGGAGAGCGCCACTGCCGCGGGTCTTCTGGATCTTCTGGCTGATGATCGTCCTCGGCGTATCCGTCGAATGGTGCATGATCTTCTGGGGAGCTGACTTCCTGGAAACCAGCGTGGGCCTGCCGCGGATCACGGCGACTGGCTCAATGACGTACTTCTTCGCCGCAACCGTGATCGGGCGGATCGCTGGCAGCCGGCTGACCCGCATCACCACACCGATCAACCTGCTCGTCCTTGCCGTCCTGCTGGTCATCATCGGCTTCCCGATCTTCTGGCTGGGGCAGACCGCGGCAGTCAACATTATCGGGCTGGTTGCCGTCGGGCTTGGGGTCTCTAACCTGTTTCCGATGACGCTCTCCGCAGTAACCTCGATTGCGCCGCATCACTCTGATCGTGTGAGCGCACGGGCAGCGCTCGGCGCAGGGACTGCCATTCTCATATCCCCGCAAATTCTCGCGACGGCGGCAGATGACATCGGCATCTTCAATGCCTATGGCATCGCGGGGCTGCTGTGCGTTGCCATGCTGATACTGACAGTCTCTGCATGGTATGTGACACGC
>SZPD01000056.1 GCA_030263515.1 Anaerolineae bacterium CFX9
TCACCATCAGGCTGTTGAGGCTGAACAGTGCCGGGCGTCTGGCTTTGCGCCGGATTCTGCATGCGCTTGGTACGTATCCATGCTGAGATTGCGCTACTTCTCCAGCCTGTCCTCCACCCGTCGCAGCGCATCCTGAAGCCGCCGCTGCTGGATCGTCGTCGTGAGATCGCCGCGTGTTCGCTCCAGCACGCCGCGCACGACATCCGTCCGCCGGCGCAGATCGCCGGTGATCGCGTCCGGGAAATCGAACGTCACCAACTGATCATAGATCGCGTCCATCCAGTCGAGCAGGCGCTCGGCTTCGGCGCTGGCTTCTGCCGTGCCGCCATCTTCCCGCCGCAGAATGTCGAGGATGAAGCGGCGCAGTTCAGTGGCGGCTTCCGCCATGCCGTTGAGATACGTGTTCCCATCCACGTTGAGAGTCTCCGGTGTTGGCAGCGGATCGCCGCGCACGATGGCCAGCGTGGCGAATGCCTCGACGACTTCTTTGAGCGCATCCTGTGTGTAGCCGCTGTGATACAGATCGGGATATCCCGCCACCACGCCGCGCAGTTCGGCCGCCGCCGTCCGCACGATCTCCAGTTTGCGCTGCGCGTCATCCCACTCACGCCGATGTACGGCGCGGATGGCCTCGGCACAGTGCCGGATCAACTCACGGGAGCGGGCGATGGCGCTGTCGCGGGCGCTGGTGCGGGCAGTGAAATCGGCGCGGATGGCGTCCGCAGCCTGATTGAGGACATCGAACATGGGGGCCTGCCATTTCGGGTACACAAGAAGGCGCTGATGATGCTGAGATTACCCCACCTGCCGCCCGTCTGCGAACCCTGCTGCGCACACGGAGCAGCCGTGATAGACTGGAGAAGTCAAACATTGGAGAAAACATCTGATGCCCCATTCCTCCTTTCATCTGGCGCAGGTGAATATCGCCCGTCTGCGCGCGCCGATCACCGATCCTGTGCTGGCCGATTTTGTCGCCAACCTCGACCGCGTTAACGGGCTGGCGGAAGCCGCGCCGGGTTTCATCTGGCGGCTGAAGGGGGATGAAGGCAACGCGCTGGCGGTGCGCGCCTTCGACGATGAGGCGCTGATCATCAATATTTCGGTGTGGGACAGCATCGAAGCGCTGTTCGAGTACACCTACAAGAGCGATCATGTGGGGGTGTTCCGCCGGCGCGCAGAATGGTTCGTGCCGCTGGGCGCTGCGCACCTGGCGTTGTGGTGGATCCCCGCCGGACACCAGCCCGACGCCAACGAAGCGAAGGCAGCGCTGGCGCATCTCGACGCGCACGGCCCCACGCCGCGCGCTTTCACTTTCAGGCAGCGCTTCACGCCCGAAGACATGCTTGCATACACACAAGGGCAGCCGCGATGAACACCGCTTCATCGTCTGTCGTCACACGTATGGAATCGCTGATAGCACGTTGGGAACCAGAACAGGATCGACGCGCCATCTTCCTAAGCTGCTATGCGATGATGACGGTGAACATGATCCGAGGGATCGAACGCGGCGAGTTTGAGGATGCTCACTGGGTGGGTGATCTCATGCTTCGTTTTGCAGAGTACTACTTCAACGCGCAGATCGCCTATGAGCAGCAGGCGAGTGTTCCCCTCGTCTGGCAGTATGCGTTCGATGCAGCAAAGCGACCGGAAACGCATGTCCTCCAGAATCTGATCCTCGGCGTCAACGCGCATATCACCTATGACCTCGTCTTCGTGCTCTACGACATTCTGCGTGACGGCTGGATGCGCATGTCGCCCGGTGAGCAGGCGCGCTGCTACCGCGATCACTGCCGCGTCAACGATGTGATCTACCGGACGATCGATGCCGTACAGGATGAGGTTGTCGAGCGTTACAGCCCGCAGATGATCCTCATCGACGACGTTGCTTTCCGGCTGGATGAGTGGGTGCTTCAGCGCCTGATCGCGCGCTGGCGAGAACAGGTCTGGACTAATGCCTCACGCCTGATCGCCTGCTGTGAAGACGATGCCCCTGCCATGCGCCGCAGGGTCGAGGAGGGCGCGCTCATGCGCAGCCGTGCCATCATGCTGGAATATGGGGTGTTCGGTCTGCGTCATCTGTTCTGAACCGGGTTCCCGGAGCAGCGTTTCGCTTCACGCCTTGTTCGGGTCGATGAAGTATTCCCACCAGTTCCACTTCACGCCGTGACTTTCACCAGTGATATGCGGCATCCGTTCAAACCACCATTTGTGATGTTTGCGGATATCGCCATTGCCCCAGTCTGCGCAGGTTTTCATCATCGGCGGCGCGCTGAGATCGGGGAAGCGCAGCCAGTTATCACAGCGCGTCAGCACAGGTGTCGGGTTCCCCCAGTCGTAATCGCGCTGGCTGTTGGGGGCAAAGTGCACGTTGCCGCATTCCGCCTGCCCCGGATTTTCCTTCTCGTAACGGATGAACCGTTCCCACAGATTGGCCTCTCCCTGAACGGTCGAGTACACCCTGCTCAGGATCGACTCGGCGCGGTGACCGAGATTTTCGAGCATTTCGCCGACGCCGCGCTCATAGTTGAATCCCATGATGATGAAGCGCCGTGAAGCGTGCTGTGTGCCCTGAAGCGGCGGCGCGTTGCACCAGAACGCGCCCGGCCCACACATGATCGACTCGTAATAGCCGCAGTACGGGAAGCCGAGCAGCCAGACCTCATCGATCGTGCCGCGGTCGATCTTCTCGATCACGTCAAATTCCTTGACGATCGCCAGATAATCGACCGCATCCGGCTGGTGAAAGTCGCGGCGCATCCAGGCATCGGCGAAAGTGGCGTCGGTATAGCGGAAGCCATCCTTCTTCAGCGGGAAGCCGTCCACCTCGATCCGCTCGACGATCTGAAAGTTGGCGCAGCCGCGGCTGATCTCCGTGATATCGCGGATATAGTCTTTTGCCAGCGTGTCCGGGTCGTTCCAGCGGTACACATCCCTGATCTTCTGGCCGCGGTGCGTCCGCATGACGGGATTGTGTATGATGGCAAGGACTTTCGGATGAACGGGTTCGGGCTGTTCGCCTGCGCCTTCCGGAATTTTCAGCGGCTCTGGCGGCGGAGGGGCGTTCTTCGGATCGGAGAGTTCAGTTTTGCCGAAAAGCAGCTCGCCGATCCCTTTCATCAGGTCATCGAACATCGTTCATCCTTCCTCACCCCTGAGCAGCCGGATGGCTTTCGTTTATCCCGTTGTGCGCGCAGTGACAGCCAACGGAAGCCTCAGTGATTCACGATCATGTCTGCTAAAGTTGAACACCATGAAGCCAATCACACGACCATCCATAGTCCTGCGCTCAAAGACATCCTCGCTGAGTTCCTCCATCGTTGCAGGGGCGTCTTCAAAGGTGACTTCCAGAAGATCTCCTTCTCGGTCATACCACACCTTCAGACTCTCCATATCACTGTCCCCTTTTTCTCTCGTCTGCTGTAAAAAGCAGTCAGCACATAGGCATCATCTTCCAACATTTTAACTGCAACCAGCAGGAACTTGCTGGTTACGGGGGTTATCTCGTAAAAGCGCTGATAAACATGCACAGAGTTATCTGCATGGGTTGCTACAACACTTTGAGGTGTTTGCAGTGTCTCCTGTACTCTGTCAAGCTGATTCTCCATTTCGGGATGCTGTAAAATGTGGTCCTGACGCTCGTCTGTCAGACGGATGCCGCGGCCATTCTGATCGACCCATACGATCGAAGCCATCATTCATGCCTCAGACTCATTTTTTTCACCCCTGAGCAGCCGGATGGCCTCAGCCGCGGCGATGCGCGCCGCCTCCAGCGTATGATTGTCAGCGATCGTCGTCAGCGGAGCCAGCGCCCGCCGGTCGCCGAGTTCCGCCAGTGCCAGCGCCGCCGCCGCGATGATCGGTTCGTCCGGCTGGTAGAGCAGCCTCACCAGCGGGTCGAGCGCGCGTTCATCCTTCAGCATGACCAGTGACCAGGCCGCGCCGAGACGGATCTCGGCGTTCGGATTCTGTAAATCCGCCACCAGCAGGTTGAGCGCGCGTTCTGCGAGGGCATCTGCGCCGCGAGCCAGCATTTCAGCAGCGCTCTGCCGTGTACCCCAGTCCGGGTCATCGAGCGCGCGTTCAAGGACTTCATCGGCGCGTGGGCTGGGGATGGCGCTCGAAATTTCGCCGACAGCGCGCACCGCCGCTTCCCGCACGGCTGCATCTTCATCGCTGCACGCCGCGATCAGCGCTTCGAGAGCGCGCGCGTCGGGGTGATCGGCGAGCATCATCGCCGTGTTGGCGCGAATACGGGCATCCTCATGCCGCAGCGCCTTGATCAGCCCGTCAAGTCCGTCGCCAGACAGCGGATCGATCAGCGGATGCATGAGATTGGCGTTTCCTGCACAGGTCGGCGCATCATCGAATCCTCTGCGTGTGACACCGTAACTATAGCACTTCCGGCGCGATCACGGCGCGCCGTTCACACCGCCAAAGACTGCCTCAAAGATCGCTGCCAGCCGCGCTATCGACCGGCTGACCGGCGGCAGGATCGATGCTGTCCGCATCATGCTGATGACTTCGCGCAGGAATTTGAGCAGTTCGCGAGCGGCTGCCTGCTCCGGCATCCGGTCATACAGCCAGAAGAGCATCAGCGCCAGATGCATCCCATAGACCAGGGTCGCAAACTGCGCCGCCTGCTCACCCTTTGGCGCATCCGCCGCCCGTTCGACCATCTGGCTGAAAGCGGATTTCAGCAACGCCGCCGTTGCGCCGTCCGGGACGCTGCCGCTGCCGGGACGCAGCGCGCCGCCGAAAACCTCGCCCAGCACAGCTCGATGATCGGCGCAGCGTGTGAACATATCATCGATCGCGCTGTAGAAACGCTCTGCCAGCGGCGCAGGTGGCAGCGCTTCGATGACGGCAGCGCTTTCGGCCATCAGCCGGGCGTACAGCAGGGAGGGATTTTCCGGATCAGAGATTGTCATCGGGTTCAGCCTGGTCAGCTTCCGGGAGCGAGACACGTGTGATTATGGTATAATCCATAGAACATATATTCAAGAATCGGACGGGAAGTCATGGCAAAAACGCGCACCCGCTTCGTCTGCCAGAACTGCGGTCGTCAGACGCCGCGCTATATGGGGCGCTGCCCCTCCTGCGGTGAGTTTAACACGATGGTCGAAGAGGTCATCGAAGAGGTGAAGGCGTCTGCCAAGACGGCCGCGCGTGTGCGTGCGGTGCAGTCGATGCGGAGCCGCCCGGAACGCCTGCACGAGGTCAACATGGCGCAGGAAACCCGGATGATCGTGCCGATGGATGAGTTTAACCGCGTCCTCGGCGGCGGCATCGTCCCCGGCAGCATCACGCTGATCGGCGGCGATCCGGGTATCGGGAAATCGACCATCATCCTTCAGATCGGCGCATCCATGGCGAACACGGCGGGCAGGGTGCTCTACGTCAGCGGCGAAGAGAGCGCCCGCCAGATCCGCATGCGCGCAGACCGGATGAACCTGCAGGCAGAAGATCTCTTTCTGATCACCGAGACGAGCCTGAGCACGATCTTCGAACACGTCAATTCGGTGGATCCGGCCATCCTGATCATCGACTCGATTCAGACGGTCTATACCGAAGAAAGCGAGTCCTCGCCGGGCAGCGTGTCTCAGGTGCGCGAGTGCGCCTCGCGTTTGCAGTCGCTGGCAAAATCGAGCGGCATCAGCGTCTTTCTGATCGGTCATGTCACCAAGGAAGGTGCGATTGCCGGTCCGCGCGTGCTGGAGCATATCGTCGATACGGTGCTCTATCTCGAAGGTGACCCGTTCCAGGCCTATCGCCTGCTGCGCAGTACCAAGAACCGCTTCGGCGCGACGAGTGAAGTCGGCGTCTTTGAGATGAGCAGCGCTGGCATGATCGAAGTGCCGAATCCATCCGAGATGTTCCTGGCCGAGCGCGTGCTGAATGCGCCGGGCACAAGCATCGCCGTGACGATGGAAGGGACTCGTCCCCTGCTGGTCGAGATTCAGGCGCTGACCAGCCCGACTTCATTCGGCAATCCGCGCCGCACGCCCAACGGCGTCGATTTCAACCGCCTGCTGCTGATCAGCGCCGTGCTGACCAAGCGCTTCGGCCTGCGACTGCACGAGCAGGATATCTTCGTCAATGTGATCGGCGGGCTGAAGGTCGATGAGCCGGCATCTGACCTGTCGATGGCGATCTCGCTGGCATCGAGCTACTACGATAAACCCGTCCCCGGCGACATGGCGTTCATTGGCGAGATCGGTCTGAGCGGCGAGCTGCGCGCCGTCTCGCAGTTGGGCGCGCGCCTGAACGAAGCCGCCAAGATCGGCTTCAAACGGGTGGTCATCCCAAAGCTGCGCAAGCGCCTTGAAGAGACGCCGGGCGGACTGAAGCTGATCGAGGCGCGCAACGTCGGCGAGGCGATCGCGCACGTCATCCCACGGGATTGACGGGTTTTTTCAGTTTTTCAGCGCGGCGGGCAGATCCTCCAGCGAGCGGACGAGTGTCGTCAGTGAACACTCGATCATCAGGTTGACCGCCTGATATGGGAAAGACAGCCGCCAGTCCGTCCGCACGCCAATGATCCGTTTGCCGCGCGCGTAGGCATAGCCGATTTCCCATGCCGTGCCATCATCGACCATCAGCCCGTTGAGATTGGCGACGACCAGATCGCAGGCATCGAGCGCGGCCAGATCCTCCGCAAAGATCTTCGGGATTGCCACGGCGCGTTCTGTCGTCATCGTGTGTTCCTTGCCATCACGATGCGGCAGAAAGGTCTCGCAGCCTGCCGCGCGCACGATCGCATCGATCTGCTCGTCAAACCAGCGTTCGCCATCATTAAACAGCGGTCCCGCAATATAGGCCAGCATCGCCCCTTCCTTTCCTGTTGATCAGCATGACCGGCTTCCGAGTGTACCGTGTCTGCGTTCGGCGAGCGCAGTCCACCCGGAGGCAAAAACCGCGCAAGAATCGGATAGAACGCTTCTGCGAGATCGCCTATCCTGTAACTGTCATACAACTCGGAGGCAAACGATCATGCAGTCGATCATGATGCTCTACGTCGGAGACGCAGAGGCAGGGGAACGTATCGCCCAGGACGCTCAGGCACACGGCGATTGGGCGTATATCGCGCCGGAAACGCTGACCGCGCTCGGCATGTACATCACCTATATGCCCAACGTCACGGTCATCGACGCGCAGGCTCCGCACGCCGCCGAGGTCTATCAGCATCTGCGCTCGATCGACGCCGCGCCGATCATTTTGCTCACGGACGATCAACGTGCCCCCTCGTGGGCACTGCTCGACCGGCATCACAGCCTGCGCCTTGTTTCTCGGCAGCTTCCCGCAGGTGAGGTGATCGAGGCGGCGCGCACCGCGGCGCTGGGTGGATCTGCGCTGGCGTCGGCGCTTTCACAACCGCGCCTGAAACGACATTTCATAAATGGTGCTATACCGACCAATTGATCGCCTGTACGATCGTTGAATCAGGTATCGAACAGTTCAATTAAGGAAATGAACGGGGAGGATTTGTGGCCAAGACGGTTCAGAGCGATGTGGAACTGGTGAATCGGGTCGCCGGGTATCTTGAAGCCCACGCGGAGAATAACCCAACGCTCGACCAGATCAGCCAGCATGTCCACGTCAGCCCGTTTCATATGCAGCGCGTCTTCAAGCGGATGACGGGGGTCTCGCCACGCCGCTATGCGGATGCTGTCCGTCTTGAATTGTTCAAAAAGCGCCTGCGCGATGGAGCCAATGTGGCGTCTGCCCTCTATGATGCAGGCTATGGCAGCAGCAGCCGCGTCTACGAACGTGCCAACGATCACATGGGTATGACGCCCGCGGAATATCGCCGCGGCGGAGAAGGCATGGAGATCCACTATACCATCACCAGCTCGCGCTTTGGCCGCCTGCTGGTGGGTATGACCGAGCGCGGCGTGTGCGCAGTACATATCGCCTCGCCAGATTCCGCCAACGCCGATGCTGAGCTGGAGCAAATTCTGTACGACGAGTATCCCGCGGCGACGTTCTTCCAGAATGAGCTGATATGTGACTGGATCAAGCAGATCGTTGCGCTGGTCAATGGTTCGCTTCCCCATGTCGATCTTCCGCTTGATCTGCGCGCAACGGCATTTCAACTGCGCGTCTGGGATCAGGTGCGCAGCATCCCCAAAGGCGAAACCCGTAGCTACGGTGAGATTGCCGCGGCGTTGGGCGTGCCGGGCGGGGCCAGCGCGGTTGCCGATGCCATCAACGCCAACCCGGTAGCCTTCATCATTCCCTGCCATCGCACAGGGAAGAAGGACGGCAGCGCGACACGTCGTTACAGCCGTCGCAGCCGCGTCGTCCGCGATCTGATCCGCGAATACGAACTCAAACAGCGAGAGCAGCAAACCGAACTGGCTGGCGACTGACGAGATATACTCTGTGTCTACTCAAAACGCCCTCTCACTGCGAGAGGGCGTTCAGTTTTTCAGCTTTGGGCGGCGGATCAGCGGCCGGTGGCGGCGGTCAGGGTGTCGAGGGGTTCGACCACTTCAGCGCGGAACGGCTTCAGTTCCCTGCGCAGTGCAGGCAGGGCAGACTGCGCATTGCGGACTTCCAGCACCAGCGCAGGGCGTCCCGCTTCAAGATGCATCGCCAGCCCTTCGATCTGGTGATTCTTGAAGCTGGTATCGATCAGATTGGCGGCGACGCGCCCGGTGATCTGTCCCACCAGCGCCCCTACCAGCGCGCCAGCGCCGATGGCGATGATCGCCCCGACTCCCGGTATCGCCAGCGCACCGAGCTGCACCATGCCCAACGCCGCCATGGATGCCCCCAGCGTGCCGCCGGCAATCCCACCCTCATCCGGCCCGATCTCATCGTCAAGGATGACGATCTCGCCGGAATGGGCTTTGGCGACGATTGCCGCCCGCTCGATACGGATATGTTTTTGTTCCATCAGGCGATCCAGCGCTCTGGTCAGCACCGCCCGCGAGGGGAAGATCGCCACAATCAGTTCATTCGCCATCCGCTGTCACAGCCCCCAAAAAATCGCTTCTATATCCATCGGGACTCGGAAAAACATCTCTTCGATAACGGCGGCGTCGCAGATTATTATACCCCGGCCTCACAGATGCGTCAGCTCTGCGCCGAACGCCTGAACGGCTTCGGCGATCGCCGGGATGTCTTCTTCGTCCAGCGCAGCTTCCACCACCAGGGCGACCTGGTTGTTTTCAAGGCGGCGCGCCAGCATTTCCAGCTTGTCATTGTCGATCCCCAGATCGACTACTTTGCCCGTAACCGCGCCGATGGTTCCGCCGAGCAGTCCCCCCAGCAGGCCGCCCGCGCCCAGCGCCAGCACAGCCCCCACACCGGGCAGCATCAGCGCGCCCAGCCCGGCCATGCCGAGCGTACCCATCAGCGAGCCGAGCGTTCCGCCGGCAATCGCCCCTTCATTCGGGCTGATGTCGTCTTCAAAGATCGTAGTCTCGCCGTCTTCTGCCCTGGCGATCAGCGCTGTGTTCTGGATCTCCACGTTTTCCAGCGAGTGAAGATAGTCGATGGTTTCGAGCATCTTCCCCCGTGTGGGAAATGCCAGCATCAGTGTACGGATCATCGAGCACACCTCCTCATGTTTCAGCGAGCCAGAGTCGATGCTGTACCGCGTCACTATACACCGAAACAGGCTTCCACTCAATGAAGTCTTTGGTCCCAGGCACAAGAATATAGGGGGAAGACAGGGGTGTCAGCAGGTTTGAGCGCCAGTCAGCGGATGGAATTCTCCCCATTTCCCAGCCCGTGAGCCGGGAAATGGGGGATAAAGGTTTACGCTCGCAGCTTCGCGCCCAGTTCCCGCTCGCAGAAGCGCACGATCCGTTCGTGAACCTTCGCCACTTCCTTATCGGTCAGCGTGCGGCCATCCGTCTGGTACGTCAGGCTGTAGGCCAGACTCTTGTAACCTGCCGGGATCGGATCGCCCGTGTACACGTCGAACAGGCGCACCCCCTTGAGCAGATCGCCGCCCCCCTTGCGAATGACTTCCTCAACCTGAGCAGCGGTCGTCGCCTGGCTGACCACCAGCGCAATATCCTGCAAGACAGGCGGCGTCAGCGGAAGCGGCTGGATGGTGTGCAGCGTATTGACACGCTCAAGCAGCGGATCAAGCGCGATCTCAGCGGCGTATACGGGGCTTTCCAACTCGAAGTTGGCGGCGACGACCGGATGCAGCTCACCGAAAACGCCGATCGTCTGCCCGTCGATGACCAGCGCCGCCGAGCGACCGGGATGGAAGCTGGTATGATGCGCCCGCTCGAATGTCGCCCCCTGCACATGCAGCCCGGCGAGCAGTCCTTCGATCACGCCCTTGAGGTCATAAAAATCGACCGGATCGGCGGCGCGATCCTGCCAGTTTCCGGTGTGGCGTGTACCCATCAGCAGGATTCCGAGCCGGCGCGGCTCATCCGGCAGCGGCGCATCTCCCTGAAGGTAAACAGAGCCGATCTCGAAGACTGCCTGCCGTGTCTGGTAGCGGGCGTTGGCGCGTGCGTTCTCCAGCAGGTTGACGAGCAGGGTATGCCGCATGACCGTCTTGTCTGACGAGATCGGGTTTGCCAGCTCGACATAGCCGGCTTTCGGCAGAGACGATTCCATGCCCGGCGGCGTGAGCTGCGCTTCGCGTGCCGGCGTGGTCAGCCGATAGCTGATCTGCTCACGCAGACCGAGCGCAATCAGTGTGTCCCTTGTGAGTTCTTCGCGCTCCAGTTCAACGTTGACCCACTGGGGCGGCATCATGTCGGCAATCACGGTCTGCGGGATGGTATCGTAGCCGTTGATGCGGGCGATTTCCTCGATCAGGTCAGCGGCTCCGATCACTGGGTCATCGCTGATGTCCATGCGGTTATCCGGCACATCCACTTCGAGCGTCTCCCCGCTGATCGTCACCGTGAAGCCGCCGCGCCGCAGCAGACTCGCCGCCTGTTCTGTGCTGAACTCCATACCGAGGATACGCCAGATCTCGCTCACTGTCAGGCGGACATGTACCGGCTTCGGCGGCAGCGGATACTCATCGATCACTCCCTGCGCGATCTGCCCGCCGCCCGTCCGGCGCATCAGCTCGATGCCGCGCTTGAGACCGAGGATCGCCTGGCTGGGATGCACGCCGCGGCTGAAGCGGCTGCTGGCATCGGTGAAAACCTTCTGCGACTGCATCGTCCGGCGGATATTGATGAAATTCCACGCCGCGGCTTCCAGCAGCACGTTGGAGGTGCTGTCGCTGATTTCAGTGTCCGCGCCGCCGATCACGCCGCCGATGCTCAGCACACCCGCCGTATCGCAGACGAGGATGTTGTGCGGGTCAAGCGTGCGCTTCACCTCATCGAGTGTTTCCAGCGTCTCGCCGGGCTGTGGCAGGCGGGTGATGATCGTCGGCGCGCTGCCATTGGCGCGTGCGCGCAGTTTGTCGTAATCGAAAGCGTGCAGCGGCTGCCCGATCTCGAACGTGATATAGTTGGTCACGTCAACGATGTTGTTGATCGGGCGCTGGCCGACCAGGCGCAGGCGGCGCTGCATCCATTCCGGCGAGGGCTGAATCTTCGTGCTGCGCAGCAGCGCCAGCGTGAAGCGCGGGTTCAGCTCCGGCTCGCGGATCTCGATGCTGACCTCGCCGGCGATCGGCGCGCCTTCTGCCAGCACGTCAAAGGACGGCGGGCGCAGCGGCACATCGAGCAGGGCAGCTACTTCGCGCGCCACACCGTACACGCTGAGCGCGCGCGCCAGATTCGGCGTCAGCTCGATCTCCAGCAGAATATCACCAAGCACATCCTGAAGCGGTGTCCCCGGAGCAAACGGCATGCCGTGAACGCTGCGCGGCTGTTCACGCATTAGGATCACGCCGTCATGCTCATCGCTCAAGCCGAGTTCTTTTTCTGAGCAGACCATGCTCTTGTTCGGGATACCACGCAGCGGTTTTTCCTTGAGGATCATCCGCTTCGGTGTATCGCTGTGCCCGTCCCAGACCTCTGCGCCTTCCGCCGCGAACGCCGTCCAGAGCGGTTTTTCCAGGGGGCCGAGACCCTTGTACTCGAACAGGTTGGGCGCACCTGTCACACACTGCTCGATCACGCCTTCCCCGATCTCCACCTGTGCCAGCACCAGCCGGTCAGCGTTCGGGTGCGGCTGAACTTCACGAACAGCGCCGAGCAGCAGCTTTTCGCGATCCCAGACGAGATGATCGCTTTTAGGGAAGCGAACCCCCTCGACGAACGTCTGCGGCACGCCGAGATACTCGATATGCGCCACTTCGAGACCGGCTGCCGTCAGCCGCTCTGCCAGCGCCTCGATCGGGATGGGGATATCCACATATTCACGTAACCATGAGACCGGGATGATCATCGTCTCATTATGTCCTTTCGTTGTTCCTCACAGAGCGGGACCAGGGGATGATTTGGCTTTAAAACTGCTCCAGGAAGCGCAGATCGTTGCTCCAGAAGTAACGGATGTCCTCAATGCCGTGCTTGAGCATGGTGATGCGCTCCGGCCCCATGCCGAAGGCGAATCCGCTCCATACCGAAGGATCGTAGCCGCCGTTGCGCAGTACGGTCGGGTGGATCATGCCGCTGCCGGCGATCTCCAGCCAGCCGGAATGCTTGCACAGCCGGCAGCCCGTCCCACCGCAGACGAAGCACTCTACGTCAATTTCCATGCTCGGCTCGGTGAACGGGAAGTATGACGCACGGAAGCGGACTGCCGCGTTCGCGCCGAACATCGCCCTGGCAAATTCTGCGACTGTCCCCTTGAGGTCGCTCATGCGGATATTGCGCCCGATGGCGACGCCTTCCACCTGGTTGAACTGAATTTCGCTGCGCGTCGTGATCTGTTCGTAGCGATAGCACATCCCCGGCAGGATGACGCGGATCGGTTTCGTGCCGTTTTCGCCCAGCGTGCGCATGGCGTGGATCTGTCCTGGCGAGGTGTGCGTCTTGAGGATGATGTTTGGGCGCGTGGTATGGAAGGTATCCTGCATGTCGCGCGCCGGGTGGTGCGGCGGGATGTTCAGCAGCGTGAAGTTGGTGTCGTCATCCTCAACATCCCGGCTGCGGAAGACCTGAAAACCCATCCGCGCCCAGATGTCGTAAAACTCGCGCAGCGTCTGCGTGGACGGGTGCAGCCCGCCCTTGGCGCGGACACGACCGGGCAGCGTCACATCGATCTCGCCGCCTTCCAGATCGCGCGCCAGTTCCTGCTCACGGACGAGTTTTTCGCGCTCGGCGTAGGTGGCTTCGAGCGCGGTCTTGATCTCGTTGGCGCGCTTGCCGAAGGCCGCGCGATCTTCCTTCGGCAGCGACCCGACGCCGCGCAGCAGCTCGGTGATCTGCCCCTTCTTGCCCAGGAAGCGGATTTCCCATTCATGCAGGCTGGCGCTGTCCGTGATGGACTCCAGCGAGGTCAGCGCTTCGCTGTACAACGATTCCAGTTTCTCCAGCATCGTCACTCCTTAACTGCCAACAAAAAACGCCCTCATCCCGGCTGAGCCAGTGCCTCTGCACGTGCTCATTCCAGGGACGAGAGCGTCTGATCTCCCGTGGTACCACCCTGCTTGATACCGCCGCTTTTCGGCTGGCGGCATCCACTCATTGCGCTCGGTTACGTCGAACGGTCACGGGCGGGCTACTGGGCGTCGTGCTGCATGCCGTTCACCACACCGGCTCAGGAGCGAATTCCGCGAGGGCTGCATACCGGGGCTTTCAGCCTGTGGCTCCCGGCTCTCTGAATGCGCGGATCTCGCGCACGGTCTCCGTCACTGCCTGTAGCGCAAACTATACGATTCTGCCCGCAGACATGTCAAGCCCTGACCCCATCTGAACCTTTTATGACTTCTCAATATCCCGTTAAGACTTGTTAAAATCGAATTTGCCTGCTTGACACACATCGAAGACCGTGATACCTTGTACGCTGATATTGGAAGGTATGACTATGGTATCCGTGACCAAACCGCGCATTGAACCCGGAGCAGTGTACTCCCGGCAGGAAGCTGCCGAAGCACTGGGCATCAGCCTCAGCACGTTGAAGCGGCTGGTGAAGAACGGGCATCTGCGCGTCAGCAAACCGAACGGCATGCGCCGCGTGTTCATCACAGGCGAGTCGATTCTGGCGATGCTGGATGAGACGATTGTGGAACGGGGTGCCTAGAACCATGTTTCGGATGATGACGCTTCTCATGCACAACGATCTGTTCGCCCAGGGAATGACTCTGCCTGCTGGCAGTGTGCCCGCGCTCCGCCCGGCTGCCGGGATGGATGCCGGTTCCGTGGCGGCTGCTCGTTGGCGGGATGGCGGACTCTCGGCTTTTGGCGGAGATGTCGCGCAGGTCATCACGAGCGGAAATGCTGTTGGGTTTGGGCGTATTGGCGATGGATCCCCTGAGGGAGGGATCGCCATCATGCTTCCGGGCAGCAAGGGATCAGAAGTTCTCGGCGCAGTTTACCAATCAGAACAGTCTCACGACGGCGGCAGGTTACGCGGAGGGTATCCGACGCAGTAGACCTGGCGCAACCCTGACCGGGTTCCTTCAGAAGGACGTGAGGCTGTACAAGTCTCACGTCCTTTTATTTTGCCAAGTGCCTGACATAAGCACGGTGAAAAGGTCAATTATGAAACCGACACCGCAGTCATACCTGAAGCTCCTCCATACGCCCGCACGGCTGGACAGCGTGCTGGACGTGCTCGACGAACTCCACAGCGCCGCCAGCGAAGGCAGCCTGCCGGATGTCAGCACTCTCAGCGAAGCAGATCTGCGCGGGTGGCTGCTCGAAATCATGTATCTGGCGCAGCAGACGCTGGAAGAGATCGACGCGCAGCAGATGGAGCGCGAACCAGTCAGCCTGTCACTGGTGCGCAAGTCCTCGTAGAAGCGGGGGAAACTTTTTCACGCCGGAATCCGTAATCACACTTTGCCACCTATTGGCATATAGCCGGGCATAAAAATGCCTGAGGGAGATCACAACATCATGTTCAATGCCAACGAACTCCATGTCCATCGCTTGCGCCAGAAAGAACTGGAGCGCCAGGCACAGCGCGAACGACTGAAGCAGGTTGCTCTCAACCGCGAGAACAACAGCAAGAGTCAGCGCCGTTGGGTCAGATTCCTGTCGCTGTTCTTCTAGAGGGGTGCTGCGGGATGAGCACGATCGCCCGCCGCCCCTCGGTGGCCAGCGCGTGAAGGCTCGCTCCCGGAAGTGACCATCGTTCACTCGATTGTACGCTGTGTGGGAGTAAGGCAGAAAGCAGGAGGACAGCCGTCATGACGCATCAGCGCAGTTCCAAAGGCGGGTACAGCAGCAGGAAAAACCGGACAGGCGAAGCGCTTTACGACCTCTCGGACTCAGCGTCGGGGGGTCGTAAAGACCACGAACGAACAGAAACTACAGAGAAAATCGCGGCAAGTCAGGACGAGTCTTATTGTAAGCGCGAATGCGCAGGCGAAAACGGTACGCGACGAACAGGGTCAGGTTTGTGGGTAACGATCGATTGAGGATGAGCAGAAAGGGCAGCAATATGTTTTTGGAAGACGATGGCAGCGGGGAGTGCCCGCGCCGCAGGAACAGACAGGGACACCCCGCTAACCCGGCAAGTGTCCCTGTTTTTTGCCTTTAGTTCGCATCGTTCAACTGATGATGACAGGGAATGCGCACACGGAACGTCGTGCCCTCGCCCACGCGGCTGACGAAGCTGATTTCTCCTCCGTGCAGCAGCACTTTTTCCTTCACAATCGCCAGTCCCAATCCTGTCCCCTCGATATCCGCCGCGTTGACTGCCCGGTAGAACGGCTCAAACATGCGCGCCTGATCCTCCTCTGGGATGCCAATGCCGCGATCCTGAATCTCAAAGAGCAGCGTCTCTCCCTCGCGTCGCAGCCGCAGATCGACTGAAGAGCCGGAAGGCGAATACTTCACCGCGTTCGTGAGCAGGTTGAGCAGCACATGCTGAATGACCTTGTCATCGATCACGATATCAGCGAAATCTCCCTGATATGAAAATTGCAGCACATGATGCTCGCCGCGGGAGATGCGCACCTGTTCGAGGACGCTTTCGCACAGCCTGATCACATCGACGGGCCCCGGCTGAAGCTGCCATGCGCCGCTCTGCATCTTGTTGAGCGTCAGCACATCATTGAGCATTTCCGTCATCAGCATGGCGTGGCCTCGAATGCGGTCGATATGCTCCTGATGACGCTCGTGTGTCATTTTTTCGCCATAGCGGGTCAGGATATCGCTGGAACTGAGGATGACCGAAAGCGGCGTGCGAAATTCGTGCGATACCGTCGAGACGAAGCGGCTCTTCAGGTTGACGAGTTCGCGTTCCTTGTTCATTTCCGCCTGAAGCACTTCGGTGCGGATCCGCTCGGCTTCCAGATCGAGCCGATCTGAGGCATCGCGCAGCGTCGCCAGCGTGACGTGATCCTGCATCCATGGAATAGTCGTCAGCGTGAGATCAACGATGGCGTGCGCGCCGTCACTTCGCCGTATCGGGAGGGTGGAGAATGCCAGCATCTGAGCGCTGTGCAGCATGAGCGCATCAGCGGCCTGCGCGCTGTCACTGTTGAGCAGTTTCGTGAACGATGTACCCACCAACTGCTGAGTGGGGTAGCCGAGCAGGGTTTCGCTGGCGGCATTGGCTTCCAGAACAAGATCGGTTGCCGGGTCGATGATCAG
>SZPD01000483.1 GCA_030263515.1 Anaerolineae bacterium CFX9
CGCGGTGAAGCATGTGGCGCATCGTTTTGCCGGGCGTTACAGCGCGCTGACGGGGTTGACAGCCGAGATCGATGTGGCGGAGCGTATCTACCGCCTTGACCGGCTGAATCCCGTCAGAATGGTTCCCGGCAGGCTGATCCCTGCTGCTGAGGAACATCGTCCGCTGCTTCATGACTGGTTCCGCGGCTTTCTGGCAGACGCTTTCGGAACAGATTCTGTTGATGATACGGAGATTGAACGCCAGGTGGAGTTTCGGCTGAGCGGCAATCCGGCTTTCCGAGGGCTGACGCTGTGGGTGGATGCGGAGAAACCGGTCACCATGGCGGGCTATACAGGACCGACGCCGAACGGCATCCGGGTCGGGCCGATCTACACGCCGCAGGCATATCGCAGGCGCGGATATGCCACGGCTGCCACGGCCGCGCTGAGCCAGATGCTGTTGGAGCAGGGAAGGCGCTGCTGCTTCCTGTTTACCGATCTGGCGAATCCGACTTCGAATCACATCTATCAGGAGATCGGCTACAGACCGGTCGTCGATGTCGATCAGCTTGAGTTTGTGCGTCAGGCGCAGTGAATTGAGGAGATGACGTATGGGTGATGGCGTAGATGCCGTTGGCGTTGAGAGGGGGTGATCGCATGACTGACGATGGCCTTTGCGACCTTATGCGTCAATTCATCCTGATCACGAACCGACTGAAAGGACTTACCCATGACCGCCAGCGAGATCAAACCTCCCGTACGAACCTATGATGAGAACACGGTTCTCATCTTCGATACCACGCTGCGTGACGGTGAACAAAGCCCCGGAGCCACGCTCAGCAGTGCCGAAAAGCTGGAGATCGCCCGCCAGCTCTCACGTCTCGGCGTCGATATCATCGAGGCGGGTTTTCCGGCCGCCTCTCCCGATGATCTGGCGGCAGTGCAGCGTATCGCCCAGGAAGTGGGAACGCAGGACGGCCCTGTCATCGCGGGGCTGGCGCGCGCTGTCGAAAAGGATATCCTGACCTGTTGGGAAGGTGTC
Organism: Anaerolineae bacterium CFX9; assembly: GCA_030263515.1. Taxonomy (GTDB): domain Bacteria; phylum Chloroflexota; class Anaerolineae; order Aggregatilineales; family Phototrophicaceae; genus Flexifilum. The sequence goes on from SZPD01000483.1 coordinate 1,022, forward strand.
CGGTATGCTGCCAAGCCGCGCATTCATACGTTTCTGGGCACGTCCGATATTCATCTGAAGTATCAGACGGGCATTACACGAGAGCAGGCGCTTGATGTCATCCGCCGCAGTGTGACGCTGGCAAAGAGCCTGTGCGAGGATGTCGAATTTAGCCCCATGGATGCCGGGCGCACCGATCCACAGTTTCTGATCGCGGTATGTGCGCTGGCGGTGGAATGCGGCGCGACCACGCTCAACATCCCTGATACAGTGGGGTACGTCACGCCTGCGGAATGGTCGGAAACGATTGCGAATCTGATTGCAGAGACGCCCGGCGCTGGTCCTGGCAGTGGTGTCATCTGGTCGGTTCACTGCCATAACGATCTCGGTCTGGCGACGGCGAACTCTCTCGCCGGCGTCCTGGCTGGCGCGCGGCAGGTGGAGGTGACCATCAACGGTATTGGCGAGCGCGCCGGAAATACCAGCCTTGAGGAAGTGGTCATGGCGATCCAGACGCGCAGCCCATATTACAACCTGCGCACCAATATCAATACGCGGGAGATCGTCAAGACCAGCCGCATGGTGTCCAACTATACCGGTATTCATGTGCAGCCCAACAAGGCGATCGTCGGTTCCAACGCCTTCGCTCATGAAGCCGGTATTCATCAGGACGGAATGCTCAAGCATGCCAGTACTTATGAGATCATGACGCCGGAAAGTGTCGGCTGGACGCAGAGCCGTCTGGTACTCGGCAAGCACAGTGGGCGTCATGCGCTGCGCGTTCGGCTGGAGGAACTGGGCTATACGCTTGACAAGGACGCCCTGAATCAGGTCTTTGAGCGCTTCAAGGTGCTGGCGGACGCCAAGAAGAATGTCACGGATGCCGATCTTGAAGCCCTGATGACGGATGAACTTCATAAGCCGACCGAATTTTTCCGGCTTGACGATATTCAGGTGACCTGCGGTACGATGGGCATGCCCACGGCGACAGCCAAGATCAGCTCGATGGATGGACAAACATTTGTCCACGCGGCGGTAGGCACTGGACCGGTAGATGCCTGCTATCGGGCGGTGGACGCGGTGATTCAGTGCCCCAATACGCTGGTTGAATACAGCGTTCACAGCGTGACCGAAGGGATCGACGCACTGGGTGAAGTCACTGTCCGGATTTCAGCGCCGGATGGCGGGCGAAGTTTCGGCGGTTATGGCGCGGACAGCGATATCATCGTCGCCAGCGTCAAGGCGTATATGGCGGCGCTCAACCGGATGATCGCCGGGCTGGG
>SZPD01000057.1 GCA_030263515.1 Anaerolineae bacterium CFX9
AACACGCCATACAGTATACAAAGCACGGCTTCCAAATCGGGACTCGAAGCGGGGACAGAGCGGTGGGTATCGTGTCATATATTTTCTGAGAACCCAAACCCACACTGTTTTACTGACAATTTATTCCAAGAGCGATATTGAAGATGTCAGCCCCAGAGAAATCGCTGATATCATCAGAGATGTTCTTGGCTGAGCAATCTCAATCGAACAGCACGGTTCCGCGCATTTCCATCGGCAGGCTGAACAACCACATCCCCACCAGCATCAGCAGAACGAACAGCAGCGCCCACGGCAGAAGTCCCGCCGTCGCCTGACGCCGGTAATGACGCAGGCTGATCCGGTAGGCGACCCACAGCGAAGCGGCAAAACCCCCGATCAGGGCCACCGCCTGGATCGCGCCGATCACACCGGAATCGCTCACGCCGACCAGCGCCCAGTTCGGTGAACCCAGCCAGCGAATCCCATGATCGAGCAGGAAAAGCTGAAATGCCGGGACGACGCTGAAGATGCCGATCAGGAAGTGAAATCCGTAGTGCGCTGCCCAGAAACCGAAACCGATCGGCACGAAGGCGGGCGCGAACACGCTCAGCGCCGTGCGCAGATCGTCACGGCGTCGTGTCCCGGTCAGCCAGCGCGCCAGCGCCGCCGCCAGCAGGGTCAGCAGGATCGGCAGCAGCAGGCTGCCCACGCCAAATACCAGCCCCAGGGCAGCCGCCTCAATCGCCTCGTTCGACCAGCCGAGCGCCGTCAGACCCAGTGTGGAGGCGATCTGCTGGAGCAGGTCGTAGACAGGCGGAACCATGCCGAAAGCATTGACCAGCCCCATGAACGTCAGGCAGATGACGAGGAAGGCGACATCAAACCGCCGGGGGAATGAGTCTGGCCGGATCAGCTCCGCACCCGGAGCGCGGCTGCTGAGCGCCACATTGTCATGCGGGCAGGCACGGGCGCAGTCCAGGCAGAACGTGCAGTCGAGGTTGCTTTGAATCTGCGGGGCGAACAGCAGTGTTCCGCAGCCGAGCGTGCCGCGTGGATGATGCTCATGCGTGACATCGGGCGCGCCGTTGATGCCGATCTGGTCGATCAGCACCACAGGTTGTGGGCTGTAGCTGCCATTGATGCATTCTTTCCCGACACACGTTTTGCAGACACCGCCATCGCGCACCGTGATCTGAAGCGGTGAAACGGTCGAATAGACGAAGTTGAAGGAGCCGAGCGGGCAGATATATTTGCAGAATGGCGATTCGGAAAACAGCGCCTCCAGCACGAACGCCGTGACGAAATAGGCGACGATCACCCAGGCGGTGAGCGCCGGACTGCTCCACATATCCAGCCACTCATAGGCGAAGAACAGGCCGAATAAGCCAGCGATCGCCAGCCATTTGCCCCGCAGGACGCGCGGAAAACGCCGTCCTCTGCTGCTCAGGCGCTTTGCCAGCGTGCGCGGCAGCATGAACGGGCAGCCCATACAGAACAGATTGCCGACCAGCAGCAGCGCGATCACGACCACGCCGCGATAATGTACCCACGGCACGATAGTCGCCAGATTCTCTGACGCCATCTCGCTGCCGGTGAAGCCGTCGTAGACCAGCAGCAGCGCGAGCGCCAGAAACGGCACTTGCAGGATCAGCCGACCGTAACGCCAGCGCAGCAGCCGCCCGATGCCCGGCAGCCGCAGCACGTCAAAAGCAGTCTTTGGCTGGTAGAGAGGTGTCGCGCTCAAGACTCCACACGCAGATCAAAACGCTGGCTGAGCGTGCTGCCATCTGCCAGCGTGACATCGACGACCACGAACCAATCGCCCGCCATCGTCCACTCGAACGGAATCCGGTAAACGCCGCCCTGCCCCGCGCTGAGCTGTGCCAGCACCGGCTGCATCCCGGCATGATTCATATCGCCGCGCACGTTCACCGTCGCATTGTTGATCGGCGCGTCATTCGGGTCACGCAGGCTGATCAGCAGGACGGACTCGCCCACCTGTGCCGGATCAGGTTCGTAGGCAAACTGCACTGTGATTTCAGCGGCGGGAGTTCCCTGCGCGCCGCCGCCCCCTGCCGATTGACGACATGCGCTGGCGGCGATCAGCACGCCTATCAGCGCCACTGATAACAGAATGCGTCTGAAAACCAATGCTTTTCCTCAGGGTGATCTGTCTGTCATTCGCGCACAGTATACCGCGAGAGACCTCATTCGTCCCGGACAGATGCAGTCCATCTCAGGCGCTGGCAGCAAAGACCAGCCAGAGAATAACAACCGACACCCACAGCGCCACCGTCAGCAGCATCGCCGCTTTCGTCCAGCGTGCCGCCGCCAGCGCAAAATGGATCAGCAGAGAATACGACGCAATGTAGGGGACGAAAAAGATACCCGCCCACACCGCCAGCACAACATCCCGACGCCGCCACGCAGCGAACGACAGCGCCGCGCCGATGATCAGCGACGGGATCAGCCCGATGATATTCCGGGGCGCAAAATTGATCTGGTAGGCAATCGAGGCTGTCTCCGTCGCTTCAACCAGCGGGATGATCCACACCCCCCACAGCAGCAGGGAGACAAGGATCAGCGTCAGCCCGATGATCGCCGCGCGCATCAATTCCAGCCGGCTGAAGACCAGCACATAGCCCGGCAAGGTCTGCGGCTTGAGCAGCAGCAGAATGACGCTCCATTCACGCGGGATGATCAGGGCGAGGCCGATCAGCCAGTCGATGTTGAGGTTGATCGCGGCATCCAGCGCCAGGGGCGAAAGGAGCACGGTCAGCACCGCACGGGCAGAACCGCCATACTGATAGATGATCCGCGTCAGCACGGCGAAATACAGCAGCATCTGAAGCAGGGTCGCCAGAGGCAGCGAGAGCAGCGAAAACGGGGTCAGGATGATCAGCCCCCACGGCGGATTCTTGTAGCCGGGCAGCGCATAGGGCGCATCCAGGAAGAACAGCGCTCTTGTGAAGGTCACCTGCTGGTCATCCCAGACGAGAAAACGCCCGCTCTCGCGCAGCAGCAGCGCTGCCAGCCACCACAGCAGCGCCAGCACCAGCGCCACGCCCAGCATCTGGCGATAGGTTATCGCGCGCACACAGCCGCCTCTCACTACAGAAGTTAACGTCAGGTAAATTGGATTCTCGCGTTATCCTTACTATAATGACGTTGCTGTCGTTTGTGTCGAAAGGGTGACGCTTCATGCAAATCGATCGCCAAACGAGATCCATCGCGGCAGTTTTTGTGCTTTTCGCCGCGGTCTTCCTGACCTCTGAAAATGTTGTCGATGGCGCTCCGCTGCGCCGCTGGCTGGTTCCCCTGCTGCTGTACCTGACCGGCGGCGTGCTGCTCTACTGGAACTGGCTGGAAAGCCGCCCCTCAGGCGAGCGTGAGCGCCCCGACACCGAAACGCGCGCCATGACCGTACGCGAGTTCACACCCGCCAGCGCGCCAGCCGCACCATCCAAACCTCAGCCCGCGCCGCCAGCGCAGAGCGCGGCTGCTCAGGCAGCGCCCCCCGCCGAAGCGGAACCCCCTGCCGAAAAGCCTGCTGCCCGTGCTGAAAAACCGGCGCAGGCGTCACAGCCTGCCGCCAGGCCGCGCAGCAGCAGAAAGGGGAAATCGGACGGCGATGATCTGACGGTGATCGAAGGTATCGGGCCCAAGATCAGCGATGCGCTCAAAAAGGCGGGTATCACGACGTATGCCGCGCTGGCTGATACATCGGAAGCCCGCCTGCGGGAGATTCTGGATGGCTCCGGTCTGCGGATCGTCGGCAGCGTGAGCAGCAGCGTCCCCTCATGGCCGCATCAGGCGAGCCTGGCGGCTGCCGAAAACTGGACAGAACTCGACACCTGGAAAGCTGAACATAAGCAGGGCAAGACGTAACGCAGTGCCGCAGCGAACGGGAAAATTAAAAAGCCGGGGCAGGGTCTCTGCTCCGGCTTTTCATCTCTGGTGACAGGTCACGCCTCTAGCTGACGCTCGGCGCTTCCAGTTCCCCCTCGCCTGAACGTTCCTCGACGCTTTCCAGCGTGAGCGCGCCGTCAGCAGCGGACACACGAACCACACCTGCAAGCTTGAACTCGCCGCTGAGAATACCGTCAGAGAGGCGATCCTCAACCTCATTCTGGATCAGACGGCGCAGCGGACGCGCTCCAAATTCGGGGTCATAGCCCTTGTCCGCCAGCCAGTCACGGGCTTCGTCGGTAACTTCCAGCGTGATGGCGTGTTCGATCAAGCGCTCGCGCACCTTGTTGAGTTCAAGATCGACGATCTGCTTGATCTCATCTTTGGTGAGCGCACGGAAGAAGATCGTCGCATCGATGCGGTTGATGAATTCAGGACGGAAGGCGCGCCGAAGCTGCTCGGTCACATTCTTCTTCATGTCCTCATACATCAGATTTTCGTCCTGCTGCTCATCGCGCGGCATCTTGAAACCGAGCGAGTTGCCCCGCTTGATCGTGTCTGCGCCGATGTTGCTGGTCATGACGATGATCGAATTGCGGAAATCCACACGGCGTCCGCGGGCGTCCGTCAGTGTGCCTTCTTCCATCACCTGCAAGAGCATGTTGAAGGCTTCAGGGTGCGCCTTCTCAATTTCGTCAAAGACGACGATGCTGTACGGGCGGCGGCGGATCGCTTCGGTCAGTTGACCGGCATCCTCATAGCCGACATAGCCCGGAGGCGCGCCGACCAGACGCGCAACCGAATGGCGCTCCATGAATTCGCTCATGTCGAGCTGGATCAGCGCATCCTCGCTGCCGAACAGGAATTCCGCCAGCGATTTCGTCAGCTCGGTCTTGCCGACGCCGGTCGGGCCGAGGAACATGAACGAGCCGATCGGGCGGCGCGGATCCTTCATGCCGGCGCGGGCACGGCGAACAGCGCGGCTGATCGCCAGGATCGCGTCATGCTGACCGACGATCCGCTTGTGCAGCGCTTCTTCCATCTGCATCAGCCGCGAGCTTTCCTCGCCCGCGATCCGCATGGTCGGGATACCCGTCCACATGCCGACGACTTCGGCGATATCTTCCGAACCCAGACGCGGCTGGTTCGTTTCCTCATTCCAGTTCGATTTCAGCGATGCCAGCGTTTCTTCCACCGCCAGCCGCTGATCGCGCAGGCGGTTGACTTCATCGTCAGTTCCGCCCTCTTCCTCAACCATCCGCAGATCATCCTCGATCTGGCGCAGTTCCTGTTCCGCGCGGCGCACCTGAGCCGCTTCCGGACTCTTGTACATGCGCAGACGCGCGGACGCCTCGTCGATCAGGTCGATCGCCTTGTCCGGCAGGAAGCGATCCGGCACGTAGCGCGCCGAGAGATTGGCAGCAGCTTCGATCGCCTCATCGGTGATTTCGACGTTGTGATGTTCCTGATACGGAACCTTGATCCCCTGCAGGATTTCGATCGTCTCCTCAATCGTCGGCTCATCGACGAGGATCGGCTGGAAGCGACGTTCGAGCGCGGCGTCGCTCTCGATGTGCTTGCGATATTCATCGAGCGTGGTTGCGCCGATGCACTGAAGTTCACCGCGCGCCAGCGCCGGCTTGAGGATGTTGGCGGCATCGACACTGCTGCCCGCCGAACCCGCGCCGACCAGCATATGCACCTCATCGATGAAAAGGATGCTATCTGACGACTTCAGTTCCTCGATGACCCGCTTGAGGCGCTCCTCAAACTGACCACGATACATCGTGCCAGCCACCAGAGAGCCAACGTCAAGCTGAAGCACGCGCTTGTTCAGCAGCGGCTTGGGGGTCTCTCCATTGACGATGCGCTGCGCCAGCCCTTCGACGATCGCCGTCTTGCCGACGCCCGGCTCGCCGATCAGTGCCGGATTGTTCTTGCGGCGGCGGCTGAGCACCTGGATGACGCGCTCGATCTCGGTCTCACGACCGACCACGGGATCCAGCTTCCCTTCTGCGGCGAGCGCGGTCAGATCCGTCGCCAACTGGTCAACCAGCGGGGTCTTCCCCTCCTGGCGACGTTGTGGGCGCGGGCGGGGTTCTTCCGGCGTGGGCTGATTGGATTGCACAGGACTCTCCTGTAACACACGGCGTGTCTGCCGCCTGACTTCATCAGGGCTGATCCCCAACCGCTTGAGGATATCGATGGCCACGCCCTCTGTCAGCCGCACCAGACCGAGCAGCAGATGCTCTGTGCCGATGTAGTGATGACCCATGCGGCGGGCTTCATCGACCGCCAGCTCAAGGACGCGCTTGGTTCCAGGGGAAAGTTCTGGCTGACCCGTGCCGGTGCGGGCGCTGGCGCGGGTGAGCCGATCCACCAGTTCCTCGACACGGCGCTGATCCAGTCCCAGTTCGCGGAGGACGCGACCCGCAACTCCACCTTCTTCACGGATCAGACCAAGCAGCAGATGCTCAGTCCCAATGTAATTGTGTTGAAGACGCTCTGCTTCTTCCTGCGCCAGGCTGAGTACCCGTCTTGCGCGCTGGGTGAAGCGTTCCATCTTGTTTGCCACGCTGTATGACCTCCGCTGTCAGCGTCTGTGCTCGCTGACGACTCACTTTGGATAGATTATATCACGCCCGGTTTCGGTAGCATAAACGTAACTCTATATGAAATTGCTATGAAAAGGGTGAGGACTAGACTGAAGTCTAGGTAGTTTTCAGGTTCACTATCGACTGGATCATCATACAAAGACCCCATCGAATCAGCAACCGTGTGGACTGGGACTGCCTGTGCAGAAACCCCATTTTTCAGGGGCGGCGGGGTTGCTCACCGCCCCTGATGTGGCTTATTGGCAGATGGCAGGACGGCGCGCCCTATTCGCCCTGCCAGTCAAAATCGAGATATTCGGTCGAGTTGACCCGCTTGAGGCTCAGGCCCAGCCGACGCTCGGCAACATCGATCTTGACCACGCGCAGCGTCAGCACGTCACCCTCATTGACGACCTCACGCGGATGCGCGACGCGCTTGTCGCTCAGTTCGGAGATGTGGATCAGCCCTTCAATCTCCGGCAGATCAGTCAGTTGCGCAAATGCGCCGAACTTGGTCAGCTTAGTGACAGTTCCCTTGACAAGCTGCCCAACCTGGAAGCCAGTGGCCACCGTATCCCACGGATCGGGAGCCTGACGCTTCATGCTCAGCCCGATGCGCTTGGCAACCGGGTCGATGCTGATCACCTCAACCGTGACTTCCTGCCCCACCTTGAGCAGATCGCGCGGGTGCGTCACATGCTGCCACGACATCTCGGTGAGATGCACCAGCCCTTCCGCGCCGCCTACATCGACAAAAGCGCCGAAGTCTTCCAGACTGACGACACGCCCGGTGCGAACTTCGCCAACGGTGAGCTGGGCGATCAGCGCTTCCTTGCGCTTTTCACGGCTTTCGCGCGTGGCGGTGCGTTCTGAAAGGATCAGCCGGTTCTTCGAGCGATCAACCTCCATCACCTTGACGGTGATCGGCTCGCCGACCAGCCCGCCATAGCGCTCTTCCGGCGTCACGTTCGGATCGCTCTCGCGCTGGCGACGTTCCGGCGCAAGCTGGCTCTGCGGAACGAAGCCGCGCAGACGGCCGAAGCGCACGATCAGCCCGCCGCGGTTATAACCCGCGATCTGGGTGTCGTAGACTTCCTGGGAGCCGAGATATTCCTCGGCTTTCTGCCAGTCCATCTCCTCCATCGCGCGGTTGATCGACAGCACCACATTGCCGTTGCGATCCTGCGGGTTGACGACATAGACCGTGATCGGCTCACCCACCTTGAGGCTGACGAGCGTCTGCTTGTTCATCTTCTCAAGCTCGGCGCTGGTGATGATGCCTTCGCTTTTCGCGCCGACATCGACGCGAATTTCCGTCGGCGATGTGGAGGTGATCGTGCCTTCAACCAGCATGCCGCGCACCAGCGGTCTGGAAGCAGCATCGGCTTCAGCAAGCTGTTCCGCGAACGACGGTTCAGCAGGTGGATCGGTGCTTTCGGCAGGCGCAGGCTCCGCAGCCGCCCCTTCTGAGGCAGCCTCGGCGGGTGATGCTTCGCTCACTGCCGGTGTGGTTTGTTCGGGTGTTGGCGTTTCCGCCGGTTCAGGTAGGGTATTTTCGTCGGCGGAGTCCTGAGCCGTTGCGTCGTTAAGCTGGTTTCCGCTGTCCAAAGAGCCCGCCCCCTGCTCCTCGGTCTCATCCAGCCCTGGCTGATTCGGAACCATACAGTCAATTTCTCCCGCAGACAATGGGTACGCTCTGTATTATACACACGGTGACCGAAGAATCAAAAGCCGTAAAAAGCCGTAAATACCGCTACAATCTGGCAGAAACTTTCACTAATGACGCGCAGAATCGCCGCCGTTTTCTTCATCGGGAGGCTGTGTCTTATGAAACTGCACCACAAACGCATCGTGCTGACGGGCGCGGCATCCGGCATCGGCAGGGCGCTGGTCGCAGAACTGCTGAAGCGGCAGCCCGCTCATCTGATCGTGGCGGATCGGGATAGCGCAGGTCTGGCGGGCGTTGTGGAGCAGCATGAAGGCAGCGTGCCGATCACGCCGGTCGTCGCCGATCTCGCCGTGCGTGACGGCGTTGACCATATCTTCGAGGTCGCCCTGGGCGAAATGGGCGATATCGACTGTTTCATCGCCAACGCCGGGTTTGCCTACTACGAGGAATTCAATGGCGACTGGGATCATCTTGACGCCATCTTCCGCGTCAACGTCCTCTCGCCGCTCTACGCGCTCCACCGGCTGCGCCAACTGCGCCAATCCTCCACGGAACCCTATGCCTTCGTCGTCACTGCCAGCGCGATGGGCCGGCTTGCCTATCCCGGCTATGCCGTCTATGGCGCAACCAAGGCGGCGCTCGACCGTTTCGCCGAGGGCTACCGGTTCGAGAAGCCCGCGCATGAACAGGTGACAGTCGTCTACCCGATTTCGACGCGGACGGGCTTCTTTGAAAGAGCGCAGACCAGCAGCAGAGCAACACCGATCGCCCAGCCCGCACAGACGGCGGAATATGTGGCAAAGCGCATCGCCGTTGGGATAGAACGAGGGGCGGCGCAGGTCATCCCATCGCCGTTGTTCATCGTCTCGTCGCTGATCCACCGCATCATCCCCATCCTGAAAATCCCTCAGTATCTGGCGCTCCGGCAGTTCCGTGCGTGGCAAAAAGCGCTAGAATAGCCAACAGTTCTGATCGATATCGAAAGCGTGCCCCCTGTGCCAGCCTACCGGATTCGCCATGCGGAACCACTCGATGCCGCAGGCTATATCGCGCTGATCCGCAGCATCCTGCGAGAGACTCCCCGTGTAGATACCCCCTATGCGCCGGATGAATTTGATCCGCCCGTCGAAGCGATCCGCGAGCGAATCCGCACCGTGACGAGCAGCGCCAATAGCTGCTTCATCGTTGCCGAGGCAAACCGCCGCATCATCGGCGCGCTGACCTGCGGCGGCGGCACACTGCGCGCTGACAGACACATGACCGCGCTCGGTGTCTACGTCCTGCGGGACTGGCGCGATCAGGGTGTCGGCACAACGCTCATGGACGCCGCGATGACGTGGGCACTGATGCAGCCGGAGGTGCGGCGCGTCGAACTGGAAGTCATGACGACGAATGCGCGCGCCATCCATCTGTATGAGAAGTTCGGTTTTGAACGCGAAGGCATCCGCCGCCATCTGTATCTGATTGACGGCCAGCCGGTGGACATTCAGATGATGGCGCGCCTGTTTGAGAGAGAGAGGCTATGAACAACCTTCCTGCGGGCAGTGGATTTTTCGCCCGGCTGAAGCAGTCTGAAGCCCCGCCGCCGTGGTCGATGGCTTCAGCGATCGTGACCGTGTTTGCCGCGTTCATCGCCTTCACCACGGGCGGGATCGCTGCGCTGACATGGATCGGGGATCAACCTATCGCGGCGATCGTCGGCTGGTGTCTCGGCGCGCTGGCAACCATCCTGATCGTGCTCCAGTCTCGCCGCCAGCCGGATCATCGTGCGGCACTGCGGCTTGGCGGTGCGCATTCCCCCATCCTGTTCATCCTGTTTGTGGGCATCGGGCTGGCGGTGGCGGTTGACCTGCTCAGCGCCGCTGTGACAGGCGCTTTTCTGATCGCGCCAGAGCTGCTCAACGTGAGCGCCGCTGCGAGTGGTGTCGGCGCGTGGCTGGTCGCCCTGCTTTTTATGGCTGTGCTTCAGCCGATCGCTGAGGAACTGGTCTTCCGCGGCATGCTGTTTCCACAGGTGCGCCTCCTGGTAGGTCCCTGGGGCGGCTTGCTGATCACAGCGCTGCTCTATGCGCTGTTCCACGCGCTGATCTACCCGCCTGCCTACGCGGGTGTCGGCGATTTCGCGACGTTCTGGTATGCCTTCGCCGTGCCGCTGCTGCACGGGCTGATCCTGAGCGGGACGCGCGCCCGCACCGGCTCGACACGGGCGGCGATCGGGATGCATGCTGCCTTCGGTCTGTTTGCGCTGCTCAAGCTCGCCCTGCTGATCGGATAACCTCATGCCACACATCATCGTCGCTTCCACCAACCCGGTGAAGATCAATGCCGTCCTGGCAGGTTTCCGCCGGATGTTCCCCGAAAATTCATGGACCGCGCAAGGACTCAATGTCGCTTCCGGCGTCGCCGATCAGCCAATGGGGGATGAAGACACGCTCACCGGGGCGCGCAACCGCGCCTGCGCCGCGCGCGAAGCCGCGCCGGAAGCAGATTACTGGGCAGGCGTAGAGGGAGGCTGTGCGGAAGATCTCCACGGCATGACGTGCTTCGCGTGGGTTTTCATCCTTACGAATGAACGGCAGGGACAGGCGAGAACGGGCGCGTTCTACCTGCCGGAAGAAGTTGCCGAACTCGTGCGCAGCGGTATCGAGCTGGGGCACGCGGATGATCAGGTATTCGGAAGGGAAAATTCCAAGCAGCAGGACGGCTCGGTCGGCTTGATGACAGGCGGCGTGATCGACCGGACGGAGTATTACGCACATGCCGTCATTCTGGCGCTCGTGCCGTTCAAGACGCCCCACCTGACGTTCCCCACCGGATAGATGCCGATCCATTCCATCGGTTTGCCGCCAGCCGTCAAATCCACTACACTTGTGATCGTCGTTTAAATAATTTTGAATGGGGGTTGCATGGACATTCTGCTGATCGGCGGCACACGCTTTTCAGGGCGGGCGATGGTGGAAATTGCGCAGGCGCGTGGTCATCGTGTCACCGTCTTTCATCGTGGACAGAGCAATCCGGGCATTCATGCGAATGCGGAAGAAATTCTCGGCGACCGCGATCATGATCTCGCCAAACTGGATGATCGACGATGGGACGCGGTCATCGACACCTGCGGCTACGTGCCGCGCAGCGTCGGGCTGGCGGTCGATGCGCTGAAGGATCGCGTCGGGCACTACACCTTCATCTCGACCATCTCAGTTTACGAAGATGGCATCCCGGCAGGCTCGGACGAGAGCGCGCCGCTCAAGGTGCTGGCTGACCCGGCTGTTGAAGAAGTCACAGGCGAAACCTACGGCGGGCTGAAGGTGCTGTGCGAGCAGCGCGTCGAAGCCGCCTTTCCGGGGCGGGCGCTGCTGCCGCGTCCCGGACTGATCGTGGGCCCGAACGATCCTACAGAGCGCTTCCCATACTGGGTTGAGCGCGTCTCTCGCGGTGGCGAGGTGTTCGTGCCGGGCGACCCCGCGCGCCAGACGCAGATGATCGACGCGCGCGATCTTGCCGCATGGGTCATCGATGCCGTTGAACAGGGGCGCACCGGCGCTTACAACCTCACAGGCCCCGCCCAACCGCTGACGTGGGCAGCATGGATGGAAACACTGCGCCAGGTGACGGGCAGTGACGCTGTTTTCACCTATGGCGATGACGCCTTCATCGAGTCGCTCGGCGAACAGAGGCCGAACCTGCCCTTTTACGTACCGGCGGCCTACAGCGGCATTATGGCGATCAGCATTCAGAAGGCGCTCGCTGCCGGGCTGACGCATCGTCCGCTGGCGGAGACCGCTCGCGATACGCTGCACTGGATCGAGACGCGCCCGGAAGGACGCGCCATCGCTGGCGCGATGCCTTCCGAACGCGAAACCGAACTGCTGACAGCGCTGAAGCGTTAGTTCCGGCTGATCACCGGTGCGCTGTGATCAGCGCCGCGCGGGGATCCCGCCCGAAAGCGATGCGCTTTGCCCATGTGCTGTGAAACGTCCGCAGCGCTGCGCTGGGGATCGGGACAGCCGGCGCGGTGCTGAAACCGCTCAGGCGCAGCACGGACTCAACCCGCGCTGCACCTGCATCGAACGCCCAGCCCGCCTCATGGAGCGCGCCGCCGTTGAGCCGGACTTCCAGCGTGGCGGATGGGCGCATCAGCCGACGCAGCCCTGTCATCAGCGTCGAATCATCGTGAAGCAGACCGTCAAGCAGGCTGCCCCACGGAAAGTTGATCGAGACGGCGCTGGCGCAGCCATCCAGTTCAGCAGGCAGCGTGAGCGCATTGGCAACCACAAACAGACAGTTACCCGGCGCGCGCCGCGAACGTTCACGCAGGTTTTCGCGGCAGGCGTCCACGCCGATCACGAACAGCGATGGGCTGGCATGGGCAAGCTGGACGGCGTAGCGACCATCGCCCGTGCCCAGATCGATATGAAGATGCGCGCTGCCCGCCAGATGTGCCGTCAGCGCCGCTGAGTCAAGCATCGAGGACTGTTTGCCTCGCAGAATTTCCATCCCTTTTTCTCCTGTCCAGAGTTCCGGTCGAAACGGGAAAACGGACAGGAGAAGGCGGTGGACGAGCAAACAGGCAGACGAAGATGGCTCGGCGGCGTCAGGCACCGTCGAGATCGTCAGGAGTCGGCTTTCGTGGCTTTATCGGGAATGCAAAATCAGCCCGGAGGGCGTGAGGGTGGGCGTGAGCGCCCGGTTCAGCGTGTGACTGCGATCAGAATCAGCAGGGTGGACGAGCGAGAAGCTCTCGCGTGAACATGATCGGTTATCCCCCGGTGAAAATACATCTGTCGTCAGTGTAGCACAGATCATTGCAGGGCTGAACAGTCATTTCAGGCACACTGCCCTGATCATGCCGGCATCATGATATGAAAGCATATCCGCATTACAATAGAGACAGACGTAAACCTGTGGTGTTACGCCGTGAGAGGATTCAGCCGACATGGACGACACAATCCGCCGAGCCGGCGCAAACCCGTCCGAGATGGAATATCTGTCCCTGCGCGACGAGGTGATGAAGCGCGTCGAGTCACGACAGCAGCTTCTGTCGATCGCGCTGACGCTGGCGGGCGCTTTCCTCGGCATTGGCTGGGGCACAGGCGGCGCTGTCGCGCTGCTGCTCTTTCCGCCGCTGGTGACGCTGCTGGCGGTCGGCTGGGTGCAGAACGAGGTGCGCATCGGGCAGATCAATCGCTATATCCGCGAAGTACTGACGACGCAGATTCCGACGCTGGGCTTTGAGCGCTTCATCCGGGAACAGGATCGGCATTCACGCTGGATGGGACTGCCGATCGAGGTCATCTCGATCGGGGGTATTCTGCTGCTGACGCAGATCCTCGCGATCCTGCTCGGTCTGTTCCGCTTTGATGCCGGCAGCATCGTCGATCTCGTGCTGCTGGCGATCGATATCGTCGCTGTCGGCGCGCTGATCTGGCTGGTCAACTACGTGCGGCAGGCGTCACAGTGAGCGATCTCCTCCTGCGAACGACGCGGCTGGACATTCTGCCTCTGGCGGCGCGCGCGGCCGGGCTTGATCTCAGCAGTCGTGCGGCGTTCGAACGCACCTCGCGCATGACCGTCATGTCGGACTGGTGGGAATCGACCGGTCGCCATCTGCTGTCGTATTATGTAGAGTGGCGCTGCCAGCCGGATGAGATCGGCTACGGGCTGTGGATGATCCGCGAGCGGCACGATCAGGTGATCATCGGTTCTGCCGGTTTCAAGGGAATTCCCAATCCAGACGGACTAATTGAAATCGGTTATGGTATCTCGGCAGCATACCGGCGGCGGGGGTATACCTTTGAGGCGGCGCAGGCGCTCATCGACTGGGCATTTGAGCAGCCCGCCGTCTCAGGCGTGGTCGCCGAATGCCTGAGGGACAACGTCGGTTCACGACGCATTCTGGAAAAGCTGGGGATGCAGCACACCGGCAGCCGTGATGGCTATTTGTACTGGAAAATCACACGCGCTCAATTCAGCGCGGCAAGGAGCATTTCATGAGCGACTGGTATCCGTATGAAGAGGGTGCGACGCTGGGTATTCGTGGCACAGAGGGCGGCACTATCCTCACCGATGAGGAACACCCGATCGGCGCGCGCATCACGCTGGAGCGAGACTGCCTGCGCGCGCCATACGCGATCACGACCCTGATCTACAACTGGACGGTGCATACGCGCTTTATCGCTGATGAGCCGACCGCCTTTCACGAGTACCAGGCCATGAAAGCAACCCTTCAGAGCGATGTGCTGCCGCAGATACCAGTCACCGAGGCGGATGATGACTATGCGGCGGATTATGATGCGATCGGCGATCTGCTGGTCGAGTTTGCTGAACGTTATCCGTAGCGACAGCGTGCTGCCCGAACTCGCGCAGACCGAATTTGATGGAGAGAGAGCAATGCCATACGAGATGATCCTGACCGAAAATCCTGCCCCCGGCGTCGGGCTGATCCGGCTGAACCGCCCGCAGGCGCTCAATGCCCTCAATGCACACATTATGAGCGAAATTTTTGACGCGCTGGAAGCCTTTGATCGGGATGACGCCATCGGCTGCATCGTGCTGACGGGCAGCGATAAGGCATTTGCGGCGGGCGCGGATATCAAGCAGATGGTCGAGCAGGATGCAGTGGCGATGATGGGCGACGACTTCACCGACTGGGAGCGCATGTCCCGCGTGAGCAAGCCGATCATCGCGGCGGTCAGCGGCTGGGCGCTGGGCGGCGGCTGTGAGCTGGCGATGCTGGCAGATATGATCGTTGCGTCGGAGTCGGCGCGTTTCGGTCAGCCGGAAATCACGATCGGCATCATCCCCGGCGCGGGCGGCACACAGCGGCTGACGCGCGCCGTCGGCAAGGCGGTGGCGATGGAAGTCATGCTCGGCAACCGTCAGCTTTCAGCGGCGGAAGCGCTGACCAGCGGTCTGGTCAATCATGTTTTTCCGATCGACACCTACCTGAACGAAGCGATCGCGCTGGCGGCGAAGATCGCCGCGATGCCCCGTGTCGCCGTCCGGCTGATCAAGGATGCGGTCAACAAAGCCGAGGAACTCAGCCTGCGCGAAGGGCTGGACTATGAGAAGCGCAACTTCTATCTGGCGTTCGGCACGGAAGACAAGACCGAGGGCATGACCGCCTTCGTGGAAAAACGCGCACCACAGTGGAAGAATCGCTGACCATCCTCTATACCCAGAATCTGGCGGGCGATCTGCATCTGCTGCCGCGCCTCCACACACAGATCGCCCGGCTCCGCGGGGCAGCCCGCGGACGCTCACTCCTGCTCGACATGGGGGATGCCTGCGCAGCCACCATCTGGCACTGCGCGATCACTGGCGGACGATCCATGCTCGTCGCGCTGGATGGCATGGGTTACGACGCGGCGAATGTGCAGGGATATGCCCCTGCGGATGTCCGGGACATGCTGGGCGAAAATGTGCGCATGCAGACGATCAGCCGCGATTATGACGGCTATCTGGATGATGTTTACCTCACCCTGGACACGCGGCAGGCGCATCCCCACGCTGCGCTGACCATCTTCATGGAAACCGCCGACGAGACGACGCTGGACAGCGGACTCCTGCTGTTGAAAACCGTCGAGCGCGGGCAGATCGGCATGGCGACGGTGCGAGGTGGTCGGCTGACGGAAGCGACCGTTCAGCCCCTGCTCCCCTCTGTCTACCCGGACCCGACGATTGCTGGCGTGGTCGAATTTGTTGAAGCCGAAGCCCGCTATGCGCAGAAGCGAAGGGAACGACAGGGAAAATGAACGATGAGACGTTCATCGGCGCGTGGCGGCTGATCTCGCAGATTTCGATCGCGGCTGATGGCGCGCAGACCCTTCCGCGCGGCGAGGCAGCGCACGGCATCATCCTGTACGATGCCTCCGGCTGGATGAGCGTCTTTCTCACACGCGCCGAGATCGATCCTGACGCCCGTTTTGGCGATTATGGCGCGGCGCTGCATCAGGCGCTGGCTTACTATGGGCGTTATCAGATCGACCGTGCGCGCCGCGTCGTGACGCATCATCTCGAAGGCTGCACTTATCCCGGCTGGGTGGGAACCGTTCAGGTGCGCGAATACGATTTTGAAGGCAGCTATCGGCTGACGCTGACCGCACGCACACTCGATGCGCTCGGCGCGCCGGTGACGCGCGTGCTGATCTGGGAACGGCTCCAGCCGGGCTAAACCGCTTCCAGACGCGCGCTGACGGCAGCACGCATCTGCTCCAGTGCGGTCATCAGCAGCTCACGCGAGCAGGCGAAATTCAGCCGCACGAATCCCTTGCCCGCTTCCCCGAAAGACGCCCCATCCATCAGCCCGACTTTTGCCTGCTCCAGGAAGAAACGGAACGGCGATTCGACGCCGAGCGCCCGCACATCGATC
>SZPD01000058.1 GCA_030263515.1 Anaerolineae bacterium CFX9
ATTGTAATACCAGGTGATCGGCACTTCGCGGACGCTGTAACCGCGCCGCTTGGCGAGAAAGAGCAGCTCAATGTCAAAACCGATGCCGTTCATCTGCTGAACGCTGAACAGGTCTTCGGCAACCTCGCGCGAGAACATCTTGAAACCGCACTGAGTATCCTCGAAATCCCGGATTGCCGTCAGCTTGATGATCAGGTTGTTGATTCGCCCGATCAGATGGCGATAAAACGGTTCTCCGATACGCCGCGAGTCTTTACCTTCACGCGTGGCGATGCTGATGTCAAAGCCATCACTGTAGGGCGGAAGGAAGTGAATAATTTCCTCGATCGGCATTGAGAGATCGGCATCACAGATGAAACGGTAATCACCCAGCGCCGCCAGCATGCCCGCTTTCACCGCCAGTCCCTTGCCGCGTGTATCGACTTCCAGCAGCCGCACGTAGGGGTGTGACAGGCTGTATTCCCGCGTCACCTCCGCAGTGCGATCATGGCTGCCATTCTCGACCACGATCACTTCAGCGCTCAGCGTGAGCGTCCTGAGAAAAGCGTCGATCTTGTCGAGCGTTGGAGGAAGGCGATGTTCCTCGTTGTGGGCAGGGATGATGATAGACAGGACAGGCCGCGAGTCGGAACGATGTTCGATGGTCAAGCGATCGACTCCATCATGGCGGGTGTTCACCGCGCCGTTTGCAGGGTGGTCAAAATCTGGCGAGCGCGTCACAGGCTGCGATCCTCGATCAGGAACGGGAGGGCTGGAGCAGCGCCTCAAGGTATGCCAGAGACACGCGCCGCGACTGCTGTATCAGTCGTCGCTTTCGCCACATTCGGGGCACGCCCATTACGCCGGCGAGCATGCCGCGAAGCGTCGCCCGCGCTTCCCGTCCGCGCCAGGCACGCAGCGCTTCATGCGCGCGACGCGCCTGCGCCCTGAGGACAGAACGCCAGTGTTTGCGCCAGAGATCGGCGGGGTAGTTCTTTGCCAGGATGAAGATAGCGTTGCGGCTGTCGTAATAACTCGCCGTGACCCCACCGCCGGTCGCCGAAAGATGATGGTACACGATCGCCTGCGGGGTGTAAAGACAGCGCCATCCCGCCAGTTGGGCACGCCAGGCGAGATCGACATCCTCACCGCTGAAGAAGAAGTCGTCATCAAGCATCCCGATCTCGGCGATCAGACTTCGCCGATAGACCGCCGAACCGCCGCACGCGCTGAAGACATAGGATTCTTCATCATACTGCCCTTCATCCTTCTGCCAGACGCCGCGGTTGCCCGCGCGCCCATCGAGCGTGAAGTAATCGCCGGCAGTATGGAAGTGATCGCGCCGGTCGAACAGCAGCATCTTGCTGGCGACGCTGCCAACATCTTCATGGCGCGTGAAGGCGCTGACGATGGCCGCTGCCCAGCCGGGATCGACCTCTGTATCATTGTTGAGCAGGGCGATGTAGGTTCCTTCGGCCGCGGCAATGCCGGCGTTGCACGCACCTGTGAAGCCGCGATTTTCTGGCAGGGCAAGCAGTTTGACCCACGGATAACGTTCGGCGAGCAGCGTTTTCGTCTCGTCGTGCGAGTCGTTGTCCACCACCCAGACCTCGATGGGCGCGTAGGTCTGCGCAGCGAGCGAATTCAGGCAGGTGGGCAGATAATGCGCACCGTTCCAGTTGGGGATGATGATGGAGAACAGTTCAGACATGGGCAGGCTCAGGTTTTGAGCAGGTTTTCACGTTCCAGGAAGGTATCTACGGCAGCCTGCCAGGGGCGAAGGCGGATTCCCAGGCTTGCTGCCGCTGTGTTGTGGAGCGCGCTCGATTCCGGAGGCGTGGAAGGGCGCGGCCATTCACGGCTGTGAATCCTCGCGATCGGATGTTCGGCAAAACCAGCCCGATCAAGGACATAGCGCGCGAACGTCCAGCGTGAACACGATCCTTCATTGACCAGGTGATACGTGCCCCAGCGCCGCGTCGGGATGAGCTGACAAAGCGCCTCCGCCAGATCGTCGGTGTAGGTTGGGTTGCCCACTTCATTGGCGACGACGCGCAGCGCCTTGCCCCCTGACGCGCCGTTCAGCATCGACTGGATGAAATTCCTGCCACCATGCGCAAACAGCCATGCCGTCCGCACGATCATGTGGCGCGGATTGACGGCGGCTACAGCGCGCTCGCCATACCACTTGCTCATCCCATAGGGATTGATCGGGTTGGCGCGGTCATACTCAAAGTAGCCGTCGGTTTTACGCCCGTCAAAGACTTCATTGCTGCTGATATAAACGACAGACGCGCCGTGTTCCGCTGCGGCCGCAGCGACATTCTGTGCGCCGAGCGCGTTGACCCGGATGGCACGTTCGGGATCGCGCGCACAGCCATCTACATCTGTCCATGCCGCCGGGTGGACGATCGCTTCTGGCTGAAGCTGTGCGATCTGAGCGGTCACTTCCTGAAAATTGGTGATATCCAGCGCCGCGTCCGTTTGGCCACCCGGATCAGTCCGTATGACCGTGTGCCCTTGTGCGCGCAGACGCTCAGCTACCACGGCTCCCAGCCGCCCGGCAGCGCCCGTAACGAGGATCCTCATCGATCAGTCCATTCCTTCGGGGGCATCCAGCGCTGGTTCTGCCAGCCAGACGGGGCTGAAGAAGCGGTTATTCAGCCCGATCACTTCGTCGATATCGGTCACTGCCTCGATCACCTCGCGTCCGTAGGCCGCGCGCCGCCAGCCGAAATCGGTCAGGTTTGCCGATCCCTTGAATGCCATCAGCCCATCCACCACGACAATTTTCTGATGAGGAAAGTAAGCCGATTCGCCGTTGTACACACGCAGATTGAGCCTCGGCGTTTCGTTGGTATAACCGGTCAGTTCCTTATACAGCGCATCATTCTTAACGCCTGAGACGACGCCGCGCACATCCACCCGCAGCGACGCCATCTTGAGCGCGCCGAGCAGCATCGCGCTGATCCCGTAAGTGCTGAAATGAATGAACTTTTCGGCAGAAGCCAGGGTTTCAAACAGGGCGCGGAGCGGTGGATATGACGGGTTTCGCTTCATCATCGAGGCGCGGGTGTTCCGGGCAACGCGCGCCAGCTTCTGGCTGTGGGCAACCAGATCATGAAAGGCAAGCTGCATGCCGCGCGCGCGCATCGCCTCAAGCGCTGTCGGGTACTCATCGGTGCTCAGATAGTCTTCATCACACACCGGGCAGCGCCACCGGCTGGCGTTTGGCTGCACATTGACGATCAGTCCACAGCAGCGCTCACACATGAATTCCGGAGGTGTGAAGCGCAGCAGTGAGTCAATATCAAAGCCCTGCATACAACCTCAGATGGGCAGCTTCAATGAACGTTTGTAGAACGTTTGTATAAGAGTGCCAGAGATTGAGGCAGAATGCAAGCGGCACAGCGTGAACGTCAGCGAGACGCCCACAGGGCGTAGACAGATTCCAGCTCGTCACGCCAGATCGCTTCCAGATCCTGCTCGCTGAGCTTGTCCGCCAGGTCGCGCTGGAAATAGCCGCCGCTGGGCATGCCGGTCGCCTTCGAGACGACCAGCGCACAGAGAAAACCATCGCCCGCAGCATCTGCATCCGCACACACTTCGCGCAGCAGCCGCGTGAAGATGAAGCTGTGCGCGTGAATATGCACCGTGCGGATGCGTTCTGCCAGTCCCGAATAAGTGATCGTTTCCCTCGCGCGCGCCGCTGCGATCAGGATATCGCGCATCTCTGCCTTGACGGCAGTCCGCTCCATCGCAGTCAGGGAATAACGCACAGAGGGATCGCGCATAGGTCAGTTCTCGTCGGCGGCGGCAAGACGTGCGGCATACTGACGCTTATAGTATTCCTTGTATTCGCCCGTTTTGATCTTTGTCCACCACCACGCATTATCACGATACCATTCGACCGTGGCATGCACGCCGGTATCAAAATCGTACTGGCGCACCCAGCCGAGCGCCCGGAGCTTGCTGGCGTCCATCGCATAGCGCCGATCATGTCCTTCCCGATCGGGCACATGACGGATGAGCGTCTTTGGTTTGCCGAGCAGTTCCAGCAGGCGGTGCGTCACATCGATATTGTGACGCAGATCTTCACCGGCGATGTTGTATGCCTCTCCGGGAACGCCCTTGAACAATACTGTTTCAATACCGGTGACGTGATCCGTGACGTGCAGCCAGTCCCGGATCTGTTTGCCATCGCCATAGACGGGCAGGGGGCGATCCTCGATCGCCTCGGTGATGAAGAAAGGCATCAGCTTTTCGGGATACTGATACGGTCCGTAGGTGTTACTGCCGCGTGTGATAACGGTATTCATGCCGTGCGTCACATGATAGGCGCGTACCATCATCTCGCCGCCCGCCTTCGAGGCGCTGTAAGGGCTGTTTGGGGCGAAGCTGTCGGTTTCCACGGAAAAACCTTCGTGCACATCGCCATACACTTCATCCGTAGAGACATGCAGGAATCGTTCGATTCCGTGAGCGCGCGCCTCATCGAGCAGAATGAACACGCCGACCACATCCGTATGGATGAAGGCATCGGGCGTCAGAATGCTGCGGTCAACGTGGCTTTCCGCGGCGAAGTTGACGATCGTATCGATATTGTGCGCCTTGAGCACACGCTGCACATCGTCACGACGCGCAATATCGCCCCGCTCAAAGCGGTAGTTAGGCTCATCGCTGACGCTGAGCAGGTTATCCAGATTGCCCGCATACGTCAGCTTGTCCAGCACGATGATGTTGAAGTCCGGGTGCTTTGCCACCATGTGCCGGACGAATTCGCTGCCGATGAAGCCCGCGCCGCCGGTGACGAGAATGTTTTTCATGATGGTTTGACCTCCGAAATGGCTGGCGTCGGCTGTTCTGGCTGAGGCGCAAGCACGAAGCGTTCCAGCGCTTCCGCCACGCCATCCTCATCATTGCTGCCGACGACATGATCAGCAGCATCCCTGACGTTCTGCGCCGCCTGTGCCATCGCAACGCCGATTCCGGCGAGTTTGATCATCTCTACATCGTTTTCGGCATCGCCTACGGCCATCACGCGCTCAGGGCTGATACGCAGCTCCTTCAGCAGCCAGCGCAGCGCCGAACCCTTGCCGCCGCCGGGAGGCAGAACTTCCAGCATCGTCGGCACGCCGGCCTGCATCAGCCGCCCCTGTGTACCCACCTGGAATCCAAGCTGCCAGCGCAGAGCCAGGATCGCGCGCGGATCGCCGATCGCCATCACCTTGTGGAGTGGCAGCTCGCCGACCACGTTCTGAAGCGCACCGATCACTTCTGGCGCAGGTTCATGATAGCGGATGGTCGCATCAATGGCTTCCTGGCTGTGTATCCGGGTCAGGATGCGTTCACCGCTGTAGGCGATGGTGAAGAAGCCGCGGTCATCCATGAACGTCAGCACTTGCCGCGTCAGCGCCGGATCGAGCGTCTGCTGATAGATGATTTTGCCCTCTGCATCATAGACCGCCAGCCCCTGCAGATAGATGCCGGGCGAGCGGATGCCGAGCTTTTCAATCAGTCCTTTTCCGGAATTGCGCGTTTTGCCGGTTGCCAGGATGACGTGAATCCCCTTCGCAATCACAGCCTTAACGGCGGCTTCATTGCGGGGGCTTAGCTCGTGCTTGCTGTTGAGCAGGGTTCCGTCCAGATCGAGGACGACGGCTTGAATCGGTGGCTGTTCAGTGTGGGTCATCTCTTGTCCTAGAAAGCGTGGTTCAGATCAGGCTCAGATCGCTGTAATCACCCAGATTCATCGACAGGGTGGTGCGCGGTCGTTCCAGCTTGCGATGGATGTTGACGTTTCTGCCGATCAGGCAGCCGTGCAGGCGCACGTTCAGATCGCGGATGGTGCTGTTTTCCAGCACAATGCTTCGTTCGATCTCGGCTTCGCTCAGCGTGACGTGATGATAAATGCTGGTATAGGGACCGACATAACAGTTCTCTATCAGCGTGTCTTCGCCGATGATCGTTGGTCCGTGAACGATACTATTGATGATGCGCGCGCCTCGTTCCACAGTCACACGCCGATCTACTTCCGAGTTTTCGATCACCGCTTCCGGCGATACGTAAGGCGCAATTTCTTCCAGAACGTGATTATTGGCTTCGAGCATGTCGGTGGGCTTGCCGGTATCGATCCACCAGCCCTGATGCACGTGCGGCGAAACGACGTAGCCATGATCGATCAGCCACTGGATCGCATCGGTGATTTCAAGCTCATTGCGCCACGACGGCTGAATGCTGTTGACGGCTTCAAAGATGTGCGCGTCGAACATATAGATGCCCACCAGCGCCAGGTTGGAGGGGGGATCCTTCGGTTTCTCAATCAGCCGTTCAATCGTTCCGTCAGGGCGCAGCTTGGCCACGCCAAAGGCGCGCGGATTTTCGACCGCCTTGAGCACGATCTGGCTGTTCCAGGCGTGATTGGCAAAGTCGCGGATCAGCGTACTGATCCCGCCCTGAATCACGTTGTCACCCAGAAACGTGACGAATGGTTCGTCTTTGAGGAAGTCCTGTGAAATCTTGACGGCATGCGCCAGCCCGTCCGGGCTGTTCTGCTCAATATAAGTCACCGAGACGCCAAACCTGCTGCCATCCCCCACGGCTTCGCGGATCTCCGGTCCCGTCTGGCCGATCACGATCCCGATTTCGGTCACGCCGGCGTCACGGATCGATTCGATCACGCGGATGAGGATCGGTTTGTTGGCGACGGGGATCAACTGTTTGGCGCGAGTATACGTCAGCGGGTAGAGCCGTGTGCCCTTGCCACCGCTCAGGATCAGTCCCTTCATGATCGAAAGCCTCTCGTCCTCAGATAAGCACTCAGGCAGGCAGGCGGCCGAGCAGCCAGCCTACGATAGCGACGATGAACACGAGTATCAGCAGCCATTTGACTTGCAGCAGCCCTCCGGAAGCAGGTGGCATCGCCTGCTTTGAGGGCGTCGTCTGCGGCAGACTGCGCCACTTTTCATCCGAATCGGGATCAGGGGGCAGGGTCTGGTTGGGCATGCTGTCGTCTCCGACTGCTAGTACGCCGCGGAACTTTCGCGTTCGCCGTTGGTCAGCACCGCGCCGAGCAGACGCGCATGAACGCGCTCCAGCGCCTGCCGCGCGCGCGCTGCCTGCTCACGGCGGGTCGTCCCGGCGCGGATCGCCATCACAACGCCGTCGAGCTTGACGGCGAGCATGGCGGCATCAGAAGCGGCCAGCACCGGCGGCGCATCGAACAGGATGTACTGCGCGCGCGCCTTCAGGATGCCGATGACCTCGCTCATGCGCTGGCTGCTGACCACATCCGCCGGGATGGGGGGCAGCACGCCGGAAGGCAGCAGCGACAGATTGTCAATGCCCGTGCCGATCAGCGGCGGGTTGGAGAGCGCGCTGTCCTCCAGCATCATGGAGGTCAGCCCACGGTCATTCGCTGTCCCCCAGATTTCGTGCTGGGTCGGGCGGCGCAGGTCGCTGTCCACGATGATCGTCTTGTGTCCGGACTGTGCGAAGGTGACCGCCAGGTTGGCCAGCACGATGCTCTTGTCTTCGCTCTGTGCGGCAGAGGTGACCAGCAGCGTATGAATCGGCCGCTCGACGCTGGTGAACATCAGGTTGGTGCGCAGGGTGCGGTAGGCTTCAGCGGCGGCAGAGCGCGGATCAGAGATCGTGATCAAGCGATTGGTCGTCATTTATTCGATCCTTGATTGCCCGAAGGGATGGTTGCCAGCACCGGCAGATCCAGCACGCGCTCGATATCTTCCCGGCGGCGCAGAATGCTGCTCTCAAGGTATTCCAGCACGAACACGATCACACTGCCAACTACCGCGCCCAGCAGCGCACCAGCGACGGTGTTGATCGGTACGTTCGGCGTAGTCGCTGTTGGGCAGCGGGCATTGTCTACCAGGCGCGCATCGACGCGATCTTCGCGGCGCACAGTCTGATTTTCAGTTTCACGATAGCGAACGAGTACGCTGCCCCATTCCTGAGCCACGGCATTGGCAACAGCGCAGTCTGGCAGGTTGACATCGATCTGCACAGTCAGAAAGTTACGGTCGGTATTGATGGTCACGTCACCGAGCAGCTCGCCGGCGATCATATCCAGGCGCAGATTGTCGATCACTTCCTGCGCGATGAATGTGCTTTGCAGGTAGACCTGGTAGGAGTTGAGCAGCCGGGTGGTCGCTTCCGCCAGCCCCAGATCGTTACGGGATGGCTGGATCAGCACGACCTGAGAGGCGCGGTAGATCGGCGTCTGTGCCCGGCTGAACAGAAAGGCGCTTCCCCCGGCGATCGCGGCGAGCAGGAGAATGATCCAGCCGCGACGTAAGAGAATGCGTCCATAATCGATCAGATTCAAATGAACCTCCTCAACGCGCACAAACGGCGAGCGCATGATGTGAGTCTGCGCTCATCATTCTACCTGATCCTTTTTTTGCGCGTAGGGTAGATTGGACGTAATGAGGGAATCATGAGATAAATGCCCTTGTGCGGCCAATTTCATCTCTCCCTCAGGTTCGCGGCATATGATGCCAGCGTTGAGGCATTTAGTGGTGGAAATCTGACGAGCGGATCGGAAAAGTCAATGGCACTGTACGCAAACAATGGCAGCAATGGCTACCATGAAAACTACGAAGAAGACCTGCTGGAATCGATGCGCCTGAAGTTCTATTCCGATGACTTCATCAAGGCATTTGAGCTGGGCGCGCCGCCGGTTGATCATGATGCGATCGAAGCGGCGACCTCATCGATCCTTCAGGCAGTGGGCGAGGACCCGACCCGCGAAGGGCTGCTGCGCACGCCGCATCGCGTCGCCAAGATGTATGATGAGCTGCTCAGCGGCTATCGCACCGATCCTGCACGGCTGGTCAACGAGGCGGTCTTCGATGTCGATTACAACGACATGGTGATCGTCAAAAATATCGAGTTCTACAGCCTGTGCGAGCATCACATGCTGCCATTTTTCGGGCATGTGCATGTGGCTTATATCCCCAACGGCAAGGTGATCGGCCTGTCGAAGATTCCCCGCATCGTCGATATGTTCGCCCGCCGTCTTCAGGTGCAGGAACGCATGACGCGCCAGATTGCCGATTTCATCCATGAAATTTTGCGTCCACAGGGCGTCGCTGTGGTGGCAGAAGGGGTGCATATGTGCTCGATGATGCGCGGTGTGCAGAAGAATGACAGCAGCATGACTACCAGCTCGATGCAGGGGATGTTCCGCGATGATCCGGCAACTCGCGGTGAATTCATGATGCATCTGGGGCGCACTGGCACATCTCTGTAGCATTTTTCGGCGCGTCCATTCTGGGCTTGCGAAGGCGATCTCGTATGGGGTCGCTTTTTTGCTGCCAGCCACATGAGGTTCCTTTTCCCCGCCAGCAATCCATGCTTGTTTCTGCGCCAAAATCTGCTAGAGTTTGCGACTATTCGCGCCTCATGCGCGGAACTCATCACGAGCGGTGGAGAGATTCGGCTCTATGAAACCGCGGCAACCCCCGGAGCGCTGGGAAGGTGCCAAATCCGTCAGAGTTTCTGGCTCTGGCAGATGAGCGTTCTGATCAACGATCTCGACGCCTCTCTTGCCAGCGAGGCGTTTTTCGTTGGAGCAGAGGGAAAGGTTACTCAGCAGCATGACGCAGGAACTGCAAACCCGTGCGAGCAGTACGTTTATGTCGTCGCCGCGCTATTACTTCACGTCCGAGTCGGTCTCTGAAGGACATCCGGACAAAATGTGCGATCAGATTTCGGACGCGGTGCTGGATGCGATCCTGAGCGAGGATCCCAACGCGCGCGTGGCCTGCGAAACGTCGGTGACGACCGGGCTGGTGCTGGTGTTCGGCGAGATCACAACCAGCACGTATGTCGATGTCGATAAACTGGTTCGCCAGACGGTCAGCGAGATCGGCTATACCCGCGGCAAGTATGGCTTTGATGCCGATACCTGCGGCGTGATCGTTTCGATCAAGGAACAGTCGTCCGATATCGCGCAGGGCGTTGATCGGGCGTTGGAAGCGCGTGAGGGCGCGATGACCGACGCAGAAATCGAAGCGACCGGCGCTGGCGATCAGGGCATGATGATCGGGTTTGCCTGCGACGAAACGCCAGAGCTGATGCCGCTGACGATCTCGCTGGCGCACAGGCTCACGCGACGGCTGGCAGAAGCCCGCAAGTCTGGCGAGATTGGCTGGCTGCGCCCCGATGCCAAGAGCCAGGTCACAGTTGAATATGCGTATGGCAAGCCGAAGCGCGTGGATACGATCGTCATCTCCACCCAGCATGCGCCGGAAGTCAGCAATGAGGAAATCCGTCAGACGGTGATCGAGCGGATCATACGCTCGGTTGTGCCGTCGGGGCTGCTCGACGAAAATACGCGCATCTTCGTGAATCCCACGGGGCGCTTTGTGACGGGTGGCCCTCTGGGTGACGCCGGGCTGACAGGGCGCAAGATCATCGTCGATACCTACGGCGGCGTGGCGCGTCATGGCGGCGGCGCATTCAGCGGCAAGGACCCGACAAAGGTCGATCGCAGCGCGGCTTACATGGCGCGCTATATCGCCAAGAATATTGTCGCTGCCGGGCTGGCATCCCGTTTTGAACTTCAGGTTTCGTATGCTATCGGCGTGGCGCAGCCCACGTCACTGGCTGTTGAGACCTTCGGCACAGGGCGGATTTCAGACGAAGCCATCGAAGCGCTGATCCGCAGGCATTTTGACATGCGCCCGGCGGCGATCATCCGCGATCTCAATCTGCGCCGTCCGATCTACCGCCAGGTTGCGGCATACGGTCATTTTGGGCGCGATGACCTGAATGTGCCGTGGGAACAGACTGATAAAGCCGATCTTCTGCGGCGGGAAGCGGGGCTGTAGGTCTCGTTTTCAGCGTAAGGCTTACTCTGGAGGGGTCAGGCAGTCTGCCGACCCCTCTTTTGTTTGAAATCTATTTGTTTCCGCCTTTCAGGCTGATGTATAGTGAGGGTTGTGGGTGTGCGTCAGCAGTGAGGACGGCGATCATGCGGGTAGTCAAAGCGATTGGCAACGGGATCAAGACATTCATGATTCTGTTCTCGTTCATCGTCAATCTTGTTCTGGTCGTGATCGTCGTGGCGCTGCTGCTGCTGATCTTCGACATCAAGAATAACGTCGTCACCCCGCTGATCACCGGCCTGCACAGCAGTTTCGTCGGGCTGGACGAATCCACGATCGACTGGACGATCCCGGTCCGTGACACTATTCCGGTTCGCCTGAATATCCCGCTTGAGACTGATACCGTCGTCACGCTGACGGAGAACATCCCGCTCACCGTCAATGCCACAATCGTGCTTCCGGGGGTGGGGGTGCTGAATAACGCCAGCGTTTCGCTGTCGCTGCCGCAGGGGCTGCCGCTTCCGGTTCGTCTCTCGCTCAACGTGCCCGTCGATGAAATGCTCGATATCGCGCTCGATGTGCGCGCGGTCATCCCGATCAGCGAGACGCAGCTCCATGACCCGATTGACAATCTACGCCTGACCTTCGAGCCGATCGTTCGCGCGCTGTATAACCTGCCGGGCAGTTTTGGCGAAGCGATCACCCTTGCCAACCAGATGCTGAGCGGGCAGCCGGTCGATCTGATGGCTGCCAGCCCGTACAGCCTTGATCCGTGGCCGGGTTTCTCGCGGGCGGCGGGCGTTGGTTATACGCTCAGCAGTGAGGTTTGGCCCGCAGCGAATCAGCCGATCTATACTGGTCTTGTGCCTGTAGGTGGCATCCCGGCGCTGGATTCCCAGATTCGCCCGGAAATCTGGCAGGCAGGCGGCCCCGCGGTGTGGAACGCCCGCGCCGCAGACGCAATGCGCCAGCAGGGAATCGATCCCGCGTATTTCAGCGGCGCTTACTCTGCCGTCATCGGCGGCTCTCAGCATACGCGCAATGTGCCGCCTGTGGTTTCTGCGCCGTCTACACCACCGATCCCGACGCCGATGAGCGCGACCCTGATGCAGGGGCAGCCGGATGCCGGGGTAATCTATGTGGTTCCCGCAGTGACCCCGATCGCGCCCGACACGCTCGCTCCACAGACTGAAAGTGCGCCCGGCGGCTGATCGCAGTCCGGGCGACTGTAGGCGCGCGCGGCGATCTGGTCTACAATAGAGGGTATCCAGAAACACAAGTGAAGGCTGCGATTGTAAGGATGCCCAACCCGGAACCACGTCCCCGTATCATTGACTACGAAGGCTCAACCTACCGCACAGACTTCTGGGAAGGCAAAGGGCGGGATTATGAAGACCGCGCCGAACGGATCGCCCTCCGTCGTCTGCTGCCCGCAGGGGGCAGGCGTCTGCTGGAAATCGGCGCTGGTTTTGGGCGGCTGACCGAGGAATATGCGGGTTATTCACAGGTCGTGCTGCACGACTATTCCTTCTCGCAGCTTCAGTATGCGCGTGAGCAGAAGGGCGACGGTCGTTATCTGTACGTGGCTTCTGATGCCTATCGTCTGCCGTTTAAGCCCGGTGTGTTCGACGGCGCAACCATGATTCGCGTGCTTCATCACATGGCAAACGTGGATGCAGTGCTGGCGCAGATCCATCGCACGATGGTTCATGAGGGCATGTTCATCCTCGAATTTGCCAACAAACGCAACGTGAAGTCTGCGCTGCGCTTCGCCCTGAAGAAGCAGACGTGGAACCCGCATGATCCTGAGCCGGTGGAATTCGTCGAACTGAATTTTGATTTTCATCCGGATTATATTGCCGAGGCGCTCAGCAGAGCTGGTTTCCGCACTGATCGGATGCTGCCGGTCAGTTTTTTCCGCCTCGGACTGCTCAAGCGGCTGATTCCGGCGTCGATCCTTGCCGGGCTGGACGGGCTGACCCAGCTTTCCGGCTGGTTGTATGCGCCCAGCGTTTTCACCCGCAATCGGGTCATCCACCCGGATGCGCCTGATAACCTTCATCTCAACGGCGATGACCTGTTCATTTGCCCGGAATGCGGCGGAGCGCTGCGCCGCGATGGAATCGCCCTGGTCTGCCAGAATGATGGGCTTCGCTGGGCGATCCGTGATGGAATCTACGACTTCAAGTCACCGGTGGATGCAGACGGCTGAGCTGCGCTTTCGGCACGGGTCACAGAGTTTCCAGATGCTCATCTACCCATGCGCGGTAGGCTTCGCGGAGCTGCCGGGTGATCGATCCCGGCTTTCCATCACCGATCGCATGACCATCAATTTCGACTACCGGGACGATCCCCCGGCTTGAGCTGGTGATGAACGCCTCGTCCAGGCGTGGGATATCTTCCGCTGTCACTGGTTCGCGGATGACCTCCACAATTCCCGGCGCGATCTCTAGGACGATCTGCTGGGCGATTCCGGGCAGGACACCTTCTCTCGCTGTATAAAGCCGGCCGTCTCTGATGGCATAAAAATTGCTGCTTGTGCCTTCGAGGATGCGGCGATGCTCATCCAGCAGCAGTCCGGTGAAGATTCCCTCTGGCAGATTCTTTTCGATCTGCTCCCGATCGTGCATCCAGCCGCTGGTTTTGGCTTCGGCATTCTGGCGCGCGCTGTTGGGGATGGTCGCCACACGGATTCCCTGCGCATACACCGCCGGATCCAGCGGCCTGAAAGGTTCTGCCGACAGGATGAACGTATCCGGCTGTTCGGATGGCACGGTGATCCGGAAGCGCACATCACCGAACCCGGATTCCGTGATGACCTCGCGCAGCGCCTGGCGCAGACGCGCACGATCAAGCTGGAGCGGGATCCCAGCCCGGCGCGCTGAATCTTCCATGCGGTCGAGATGTGCAGACAGTTTGAGGACGCCGTAGGTGTTGAACGTATTGGTCACGGTATAAACGCCGTCTCGCGGTTCATGATGAGCGGCTTCGGCAAGTGAATCGGCAGTGTAATCTGCCGGGTGCAAACCGTCCGGGGTGAGTATGCGTATCAGGCAGGGCATCATCGGTCTCCAGCGAACACTGTCTCAAAAGTATACCGCTGACCGATGAGCAGAAATTTAATGTTTTGAGTGCTTGACAGCGTTCGCAGATTTCGCTACGCTATCTTCACCTTCAGGAACACCGAGGCGAGATCGTGTTCATCAATCTGTTCGGCATGACCACTGGTATGGGTTCGGGTACTACCTCACATAGGGCAGCTATGCGGGGGCTGTAACGCTTACCAGGACGACGCCGAAGAGGCGAAGTGGTGAAATGAAGCGTGTGGCTAACCCCCACACGCTTTTTTGTTGTCTTTTTGCGCAGGGAAAACACATTCGCGAGAGGGAAATCATGGCACTTGTCACGATGAAGTTTGGCGGCACATCCGTAGGCAGTCCGGAAGCGATCGGCAACGTGGTCAGCATCGTTCAGGGTGCGGTTGATCAGGGCGATCGCGTGGTGGTAGTGCTGTCTGCAATGTCCGGCGCGACGGATGCGCTCATCAAATCTGTGCGCGAAGCCGCCGCAGGCAACAAGTGGGGTTACCTTTCGACCGGGCAGAAACTGCGTGATCGTCATGAGGAGGCAGTCAACCTGCTCGTTTCGCCCGGCAAGAAGCGTGATAACGTCATTCATGAGCTGCACGCGCTGATCGATCAGCATGCTGAACTCTGCCAGGCGGTCAATATCCTCGGCGAGGCAACGCCGCGTATCATCGACTCGGTGGTGTCGTTTGGCGAGCGGATGAGTACGCGGGTGGTTGCCGCCGCCCTCAATCAGGCGGGGGTTCACGCGCTGGCAGTCGATGCTTCTGAACTGGTTCGCACCGATGATCGCTATGGCAGTGCCGTACCGCTGTGGGAAGAGACCGAACGGCGCATTCGGTCACGCATCCTGCCGATGTTGGAGCAGGGGATCGTGCCCGTCATCACAGGCTTCATTGGCGCGACGGCTGATGGGCATTACACGACCCTGGGGCGCGGCGGCAGCGATTACAGCGGCGCGATCTTCGCTGCCTGCACGGACAGCGATGAACTGATCATCTGGACGGATGTCGATGGCGTCATGACCACCGATCCCCGTATCGACAAGCGCGCCCGCGTGCTGCCGAATGTCTCATATCAGGAAGTTGGCGAGCTGGCGTTTTATGGGGCAAAGGTGCTGCATCCCAAGACGGTGCAGCCGATCCTCAACAAGGGGATCCCGATGCGCGTGCGCAATACGTTCAACCCGAAGTTTCCTGGAACGCTGATCGGGCCGGAAAGCGAAGCGGTCTCGACGGTGATCAAAGCCGTCACCTGCGTCAAAAATGTGAGCCTGCTCACCGTCAGTGGACGCGGCATGATCGGCGTTCCCGGCATTGCTGGCAGAACTTTCCTCGCGACGGCGAAGGCAGGGGCCAACATCCTGATG
The DNA here is from genome assembly GCA_030263515.1 of Anaerolineae bacterium CFX9. Lineage (GTDB taxonomy): Bacteria > Chloroflexota > Anaerolineae > Aggregatilineales > Phototrophicaceae > Flexifilum. Next base: position 15,285 of record SZPD01000058.1, read on the forward strand.
ATTTCGCAGGCGTCTTCAGAACAGAACTTCTGCTTTGTGGTGCTGGACGATCGCGCCCGTGAAGCCAAAGCCGCGATCGAAGCTGAGCTGATCAATGAGCTTGAGCGTCAGGATGTGGACGTGGTGGACCTGCTCGACTCGGTCTGCATCGTCACGGCGGTCGGCTCCGGGATGCGGGGGACGCCGGGCGTGGCGGGGCGCGTCTTCACCACCATGGGCGATAACGGCGTCAATGTCATCGCTATCGCCCAGGGAGCCAGTGAATGCAGCATTTCGTTCGTCGTCGATGAGGCGGACTTGCAGCGCGCAGTCACATCGCTGCATACGCTGGCGCTGGAGAGCGTGCCCGTGCTCGCCTAGAGCGAACCGCGTTACGCTCTCAAGCGGCATCTGCTCATAGGCGAGACGCAGCGCGCAGGCAGCGCTTACCTGCGCGCTCTGATGGAGAGGGAAGGTTAGTCCTCGCCGCGATTGAGCGCTCGCCAGACACGCTCCGGGGTGAAAGGCAGATCGCGTAGGCGCACACCGGTGGCATCGAAGATCGCAGAAGACAGCGCCGGCGCAACGGCATCCTTGGGGATCTCTGCCACCGCCTTTGCGCCGTAAGGGCCGCTCGGCTCATACGTCTCGACGAAGACGACATCCATTTCAGGCACTTCATCCGCCCGATAGATGTGATATTCGTTGAAGTCAGTCGCCAGGGGTTTACCGTGTTCGTCGTAGACCATTTCCTCACAGTGAGCATATCCGAGCGCCTGGATCATCCCGCCTTCAACCTGTCCCGCCGCCGTGATCGGGTTGATGGCCACGCCGCAGTCAACCGCGAAGAACAAGCGCTCGATCGTGACCTGACCCGTTTCAATATCGACGGTCACTTCGGCAAATTGGGCGGCAAAAGGCGGCGGACTCAGCTCGCTCATATGGCTGGCGGTCGCCATGATCTGCTTCTGATCGACCTGATGCAGGCTGTGAAGGGCAACTTCTTCTAGTGTGACGCTGCGCCCATCACGATGGATCACCCTGCGCTCCTCAAGTTCAAGGTCGTCTGGCTGGCAGTGAAGCATATGCTGTGCTGCATGTTCAAGAATCTGCCGGCGCACCTCTTCGCTGGCTTTCAGCACAGCCGTCCCGCTGATGTAGGTTGTGCTTGAGGCGTAGGCTCCGGTGTCGAACGGCGTGAAATCCGTATCTGAA